>NZ_JBKVNQ010000086.1:0-8365 GCF_046967715.1 Hominisplanchenecus sp. | reverse complement strand
ACAGGAAACGCAGCGTGTCAGGAGATTGTTTTCGAATCATCATGGCGTACTATTTTTACAAAACTATTTTATGGCGTTCGTCTGCACATTTACAAACCTTCTGCACAGATCATTTGCACATGCATAAATCTTCCATGTATGCTTAGTCGCGTAAGAGGCTGCGTACCATCTCTGCGGTAAACACAACTTCGGAAACACGGTTAACTTCGATCTGATACAGTGCATTTGCTGCGATATGTTCGGCGGCCTGTTCCAGATCACGGATTCCGGAGGTGTTGGAGAACAGTTCAATTACAGCATCCAGTGCTTCGTCTGTCATCTTGCACTCATTCTCTTTGAGGCTCATACGTTTGAGAATCTTCGGCAGTGCAAATTTGGAGAAGATGATCTTTTTCTCATCCGGTGTGTAATCCGGGATGTCGATCACGGCAAAACGTGACATCAGAGGTGCACTGATCTGCTCTTTGTTGTTGGCTGTGGCGATAGGATAAACGCCGGTCGTTGGAATCATACATTCCATATAGTTATCGGTAAAGCCGAGGTTGTCAAGCAAGGTCAGAAGCACGTCTGCCGGATTGCCGTTTCCCTTGCCGGAGGCTGCCTTATCCAGCTCGTTGATGATGAAGACCAGATTGGACTCTCCGGATACTGAGAAAGCCTCCATAATGATTCCGGGTTTTGCGTTTGCATAGACACGGGAGCTTCCGGTCAGCTGTTCCGGATCGTTGATGGAGCTCATGTCAAGCGTAGTCCAAGGAAGACGCAGGATACGTGCAACGGCATAGGCAATCTGAGATTTACCGGTTCCGGCAGGGCCGACCAGCAGCAGACCATATGCCGGCAGGGTATGCGTGCGGTTGATCTGGATGATCGTCTCCATGATACGCTGTTTGACGCGTTCCATACCGTAAAGTTCTTCATCGAGAATACGGCGTGCAGCAACTGGATCGATGGCTTCGAAGTAATTGCTCTTCCACTGAATGTTCATCATGATGGAGAGGGCACGCTGGGCATGGCGGCGTTCTTCAGGGGAAACTTCATGGGAACGTGCAACGGCAAGGTTGCGTCTTGCCCACAGGCGGATATTATCCGGCAGGGTGCGGCCGGCACAGATCATAAAGTCTGTGATGCTCTGAAGGCTGGTCAGTTTCATCTCATCGCCGACTTCCTCCAGATCTTCGTCTTCACATTCTTCCAGAAGCGGAGCATTGCTTGCAAGCAGACGTTCAATCATGAACTGAAGGAAACCATCTTCTGCAGAAAGCTTGGTGCCGCCGCCGAAAGCAGTCTCGCGGATACGGTAAACCATATAGCCGCCCTCCCGGTTTTCACCGGATAAACGAACCGGAATGTGATTTTCGCCGAGCCAGCGGAGCAGGCTTACAAAGCGGGCATCCACTTTTTTGATATCAGCGATTACAGTAGAACCATCATCTTCTTTAAATTCAAAAGCGGTACGCTTGTTCTGATTGGTAAACGTTCCGCAGGAGTGATGTTTCCAGGCTTTTTTGCTGTTGTCAAGGACAAGAAGCGGTTTGTCTGCGGAAGAAACATTTTCGTCGGAAGCAAAGGTGGTATAAGTACATTCCGGAACAGCATCCGGTTCCGGGGTGTTATTGAAATCAAATACAGGCATAAAAAAACTCCTTTCATCATTAGCACCAGAAAGAAAAGCGAAATATTGCAAAATCTTCTGTGTGTCAAGTGTATCATGGATTGCTGGCCGGCTCAATAGTATTTTCGCATCAATTTCACCGGAACAAAATCCACAGTCATCTCTTGACAAATCCGTCTGCCTTCGCTATGATTAACATGGACAAAGGCGAGGAAGAAGAGGAGTACATACACAGCTCTTTCAGAGAGGGTTTTTCGCAGGCTGGAAGGAAACCTAAGGATGCGTGGATGGAAGGTAGCTTTGGAGCCGGAGGGCAGAACGAGTTCTGTGACAGGCGGTATGCAGATAAGTATACGCGGACAGGACAGTAAGCTTTCACGTGACCCGACGTTAAAGGGAAATGAGGTATGCATCCGTCTGTGATGTATATGAAAAAAGGTGGTACCGCGTAAATGACGCCCTTTGCAGAATCTCCGTTTCCGGGGATGATGCAGAGGGCTTTTTTCGTTGAAACATTCCGTTTGGAGTGTATTTGATTTAATGTGCAGAACAAACAACAGCAGGAGGACAACATGAGCAAAGAATTAGCAAAGACTTATGATCCGAAGGGAATCGAGGATCGTATTTATCAGAACTGGCTGGATAAGAAATATTTCCATGCGGAAGTCGACCGCAGCAAGAAACCGTTTACGATCGTTATGCCGCCGCCAAACGTAACCGGTCAGCTGCATATGGGACATGCACTGGACAACACGATGCAGGATATCCTGATCCGCTATAAGAGAATGCAGGGCTATAATGCACTGTGGCAGCCGGGAACCGACCACGCGGCGATCGCTACGGAAGTAAAGGTCATCCAGAAACTCAAAGAGCAGGGCATTGATAAAAACGATATCGGACGTGAAAAATTCTTAAAACACGCCTGGGAGTGGAAAGAGGAGTACGGGGGACGCATCGTAAATCAGCTGAAAAAACTGGGTTCTTCTGCTGACTGGGACAGAGAACGTTTCACAATGGATGAGGGATGTTCCAAAGCAGTTGAAGAAGTTTTCGTGAAATTATATAATAAGGGATATATTTACAAAGGTTCCAGGATCATCAACTGGTGTCCGGTATGTAAAACTTCCATTTCAGATGCAGAGGTAGAACATGTAGATCAGGACGGATTCTTCTGGCATATCAATTACCCGATCGTCGGAGAAGAAGGACGTTTCGTGGAGATCGCGACCACTCGTCCGGAGACACTGCTTGGAGATACGGCCGTTGCCGTAAACCCGGAAGATGAAAGATACCAGGATCTGGTCGGCAAGATGCTGAAGCTGCCGCTGACAGACCGTGAGATCCCGGTGATCGCGGATTCTTACGTAGATAAAGAATTTGGAACCGGATGCGTAAAGATCACACCGGCACACGACCCGAACGACTTTGAGGTTGGCAAGAGACATAATCTGCCGGAGATCAATATCATGAATGACGATGCGACCATCAATGAACTGGGCGGCAAATATGCAGGCATGGATCGTTATGAGGCAAGAAAAGCCATGGTAGCAGACCTGGATGCACTGGGACTTCTGGTAAAAGTTGTTCCGCATACACACAGCGTCGGCACACACGACCGCTGTAAGACAACCGTTGAGCCGATGATCAAACCGCAGTGGTTTGTAAAGATGCAGGAGATGGCGAAACCGGCGGTCGAAGCTCTGAAAAAGAACGAGCTGAATTTTGTACCGGATCGTTTTGACAAGATCTATCTGCACTGGCTGGAGAACATCCGTGACTGGTGTATTTCCAGACAGCTCTGGTGGGGACATCGTATCCCGGCATATTACTGTGACGAGTGCGGCGAAGTGGTCGTTGCAAAAGAAATGCCGAAGGTCTGCCCGAAATGCGGATGCACACACTTTAAACAGGATGAAGACACACTGGATACCTGGTTCTCTTCTGCACTGTGGCCGTTCTCCACACTTGGCTGGCCGGATAAGACCGAAGATTTTGATTACTTCTATCCGACCGATGTGCTGGTAACCGGATATGACATCATTTTCTTCTGGGTGATCCGTATGGTATTTTCTGCGATCGAGCAGACCGGAAAAGTGCCGTTCCATCATGTACTGATCCATGGTCTGGTGCGTGATTCCCAGGGAAGAAAGATGAGTAAATCTTTAGGAAACGGTATTGATCCGCTGGAAATCATTGACCAGTACGGAGCAGATGCCCTGCGTCTGACACTGATCACCGGAAATGCTCCAGGAAATGACATGCGTTTCTACATGGAGCGTGTGGAGGCAAGCCGTAACTTCGCAAACAAGGTATGGAATGCATCCAGATTTATCATGATGAACCTTGAGAAAGCAGAAGTTCCGGGTGAAATGCCGAAAGATCAGCTGACGGCAGCCGATAAATGGATCCTCTCCAAAGTCAATACACTGGCAAAAGAAGTAACCGAGAACATGGATAAATATGAACTGGGTATTGCCGTTCAGAAAGTGTA
The DNA here is from genome assembly GCF_046967715.1 of Hominisplanchenecus sp. Lineage (NCBI taxonomy): Bacteria > Bacillati > Bacillota > Clostridia > Lachnospirales > Lachnospiraceae > Hominisplanchenecus > Hominisplanchenecus sp. Next base: position 4,259 of record NZ_JBKVNQ010000086.1, on the reverse strand, counting down.
TGATTTTATCTGGGAAGAATTCTGCGACTGGTACATCGAGATGGTAAAACCGCGTCTGTACAATGACGGGGATACCACAAAATCAGCAGCACTTTGGACACTGAGGACGGTTCTGGTAAATGCTCTGAAACTGCTGCATCCGTATATGCCGTTTATCACAGAAGAGATCTTCTGCACGCTGCAGTCCGAGGAAGAATCCATCATGATCTCCAAATGGCCGGAGTTCACCGAAGAGTGGCATTTTGCAGAGGATGAGGCAGCCGTTGAGATGATCAAAGAGGCAGTCCGCGGTATCCGAAACGTGCGTACAGGCATGAACGTACCGCCAAGCAAGAAAGCAAAAGTATTTGTCGTATCCGAAAGCGAGAATGTGAGAAATACGTTCGAAAACGGAAAAGTATTCTTTGCAACCCTTGGAAGTGCAAGCGAAGTGACGGTTCAGGCAGACCGCAGCGGCATCGACGAAGATGCAGTATCTGCCGTGCTTCCGGAGGCAGTCATCTATATGCCGTTTGCAGAACTGGTTGACATCGACAAAGAGATCGAGCGTCTGCAAAAAGAAGAACAGCGTCTGACAAAAGAGCTGGCACGTGTCAACGGTATGCTGAGCAATGAGCGTTTCATGAGCAAGGCACCGGAGAGCAAAGTTGCAGAGGAACGTGCAAAATTAGAGAAATACAGCCAGATGATGGATCAGGTAAAAGAAAGACTGACTCATCTTCAGGCAAGATAGGAAACAGGATGCCTCCGGCATTCTTACTGTGAAAAAAGTGGTTCTGTACTTTGTGCGGGACCACTTTGCAGCATCAGGCAAAACAGGACACAGGAAGGGAAATGCTTATGTCATTGCAGTTGATCTACGGCCCATCCGGCAGTGGAAAATCGTATACACTTTATAAAAAAATCATAGAGCAGTCCATACGGGAGCCGGACCGGGAGTTTATCGTGATCGTTCCGGAGCAGTTTACCATGCAGACACAGCGGGAACTCGTAGAACTGCATCCAAACAGGGGAATTTTAAATATTGATGTGCAGAGCTTTTTGCGTCTGGCATGGAGGATCTTTGAGGAAGTCGGGGTGGATACACACACCGTTCTGGAGGACACCGGAAAGAATCTGCTGCTGCGGCGTGTGGCATCCCGTCAGAAAAATGATCTGACGGTGCTTGGACGAAATTTTCGCAAGCCCGGCTATATTTCGCAGGTCAAATCCATCATTTCTGAGCTGAAGCAGTATGATGTTTCACTGGAAGAACTGGATGAGCAGCTGCGTTCGGGGAAAAAAGATGCATTATCTTATAAATTACAGGATATTCGAAACCTGTATGAGGGATTTCAGGAAGAACTTCAGGGAAAGTACATTACTTCGGAAGAGATCCTGGAAGAGCTCTGTTATGTCGTAAAAAAATCTGAAATTTTAAAAGGCTGTGTGGTCGCCCTGGATGGATTTACCGGATTTACGCCGATCCAGAACAAGCTGCTGAGGGAACTGATGCAGACGGCGGAGAAAATCTATGTCACGGTGACGTTGGATGCCTGGGAAGATCCGATGAAAAAGGTTTCCATGCATAAACTCTCTTATCTGAGCAAAAAGACGATACAGCAGCTGGCCGGGGCGGCAAAAGAATGTGGCTGCATGCTGGAAAAGCCGGAAGTGCTCGGAAAAGAAGGAAGCATCCGTTTCAGAAGTGCACCGGCACTTCGCTTTCTGGAGAGACATCTGTTCCGACCGGGCAATCAGATTTATGAAGCCCAAGATTCACAGAAGCTGGAGCGGGAGCTGTCTTTGCATGTGGCAAGAGATGCGAAAGCAGAGGCAGAATTTGCGGCACGGACGATCTGGCATCTGGTGCGTGAAGAGAATCTGCGTTACCGGGATATTGCCGTGATCACCGGGGATATGGAATCATTTGGTGACCATATGAAAAAGGAATTGCAGCAGAAAGGCATTCCGTGTTTTATCGACCGCACCAGGAAGCTCCTCTTAAATCCGCTGGTTGAATTTCTGCGGGCGGCCCTTCAGATCGCAACCAAAAGCTTTCGCTATGAAAGCGTGTTCCGTTATCTGCGAACCGGGCTTGCGGGGCTAAAAAGGGATGAGATCGACCGGCTGGAAAACTATGTGCTGGCAAATGGGATCAACAGCCGCAGACGCTGGGAAGAGCCGTGGGATGAACAGGAAGAACCGTTCAAAGAGAAGATCCTGCCGCCGCTGCTTGCCTTTGTGGATCAGGTCAGAGAAAAGGACGGGACGGTGCGTCAGAAAACAGAAGCACTTTATGATCTGATGGTGCATTATGGTATTGAGCAGAAAATGCAGGATTACCGGGAAAAATTTGAGCAGGAAGAGGCTTATGACCTTGCAAGAGAATACGAGCAGATCTACGGCATAGTGATCGAGCTGTTTGACAAACTGGTGGAGCTGCTTGGTGATGAGCCGATGAGCCTTCAGGAATATACCGAAATCCTCGATGCCGGATTTGAGGAGGCCAAGGTTGGCATGATCCCTCCGACGATGGACTGTGTGCTGGTCGGCGATATCGAGCGTACCAGGTTAAAGGACATCAAAGTACTGTTTTTTCTGGGGCTGAATGACGGCTGGGTGCCGAAAAAAGAAGAAAAAACCAGTATTCTCTCCGATATGGACCGGGAAACCTTATCCGAGCTTGGCATGGAACTGGCACCGACGGCAAGAGAAAACAGTTATATCCAGAAGTTTTATCTGTATCTGAATCTGACAAAACCATCGGCAAAGCTTTATCTTTCTTACGGAAGGATGGGGCTGGACGGACGAGTGCTGCGTCCTTCCTATGTGGTCGGAAGTATTTTAAGGATGTTTCCGCAGCTGACGCTTCAGGATGAAGATCTGATTGAAGATCCGCTTGCAAGGATCACAACGGCAGAGAGCGGGATTGTGCATCTGGCGGACGGACTGAGAAAAGCGGCACTTGGAAGCGTGGAGAAGACGGCGGCCAGTCTGTTTGGATGGTACGAAGGACAGGAAAAATATCAGGATCTGGCGAAAAAGCTGCTGGATGCGGCCTTTCTGCATGGAAAGACGGAGCCGATGTCAAAGACGACGGCAAAACGGCTTTACGGACAGACGCTGGTCAACAGTGTCAGCCGGCTGGAGAAATTTTCGGCGTGCTCCTATGCACATTTTCTGAATTATGGTCTTCGGGTATCGCAAAGAGATCTGTTTGTATTCCAGCCGATGGATATGGGGAATATTTTCCATAAGGTGCTGGAGTCTTACGCACGAAAAGTGGAGGCGAGCGAATATACCTGGTTTAACATTCCGGAGAAAGAACAGAAACGTCTGGCGGCGGAGACGGTAGAAGAGGTTTCCGAAGCTTATGCATCAACCCTTCTGCATTCCAGTGCCAGAAATGAATATGTGATCCGCCGCATGAAGCGGATCATGGAACGCACGATCTGGGCACTGACCAGGCAGGTGCGTGCCGGAAACTTTATTCCGTCCAATTTTGAAGTGCCGTTTTTAAGTTCTTCGGACTTGAAGGCGGTGAATATCGCACTTTCGGACGAAGAGACGATGCGGCTGAAAGGGCGGATCGACCGCATTGATCTGTACGAAACGGAGGATGAAGTTCTGGTAAAAGTCGTAGATTATAAATCAGGAAATAAAGTGTTTGATCTACAGGAATTTTATTACGGACTGCAGATGCAGCTTGTCGTTTATCTGAATGCGGCACTGGAGATGGAACAACGCATTCATCCGGATAAAAAAATAAAACCGGCAGGCATCTTCTATTATGCAATGAAAGATCCGATCGTGGATCAGAAGCATGGGGAGAGCGAAGAAGAGCTGGAAAAACGGATTTTGAAAGAGCTGCGTCCAAATGGTCTTGTCAATGCAGAAAGTGAAGTGGTAGAAGCACTTGACCGCAGTCTGAAGAAAACATCCGAGGTCATTCCGGTTGCCAGAAACAAAGACGGCAGCTATTCTCGCTATGCGAGCGTGGCATCCGAAGAGCAGTTTTTGACACTTTCGAAATTTGTGGAAGAGAAGATGCGGGCGATCGGATGTGCGATCCTTGAGGGAGATGTAAAGATCAATCCTTATGAAAAGAAAGGAAAAACAGCCTGCGATTACTGTGAATTTAAAGATATCTGCGGTTTTGACCGGAAAATACCGGGCATGCATTACCGGAGGCTGAAAGAACTGGATCCGGATGATATCTGGGAATTTTTGCGAGAAGGAGGGGATTTTTGATGGGAAATCTGTGGACAGAAGAACAG
>NZ_JBKVNQ010000085.1:0-8492 GCF_046967715.1 Hominisplanchenecus sp. | reverse complement strand
TTGTTATTACTCACCACTTGCAGAAGTGGGAGTCTTCTCGACTGAGATAAAAAAGCAGGTCAGACTGTGCATTCTCATCCTGATGAGTGCACATCTGACCTTGCTTTATAATCTACTGATCCGCCGAAAGATAACCGAAATGGCGAAGTGCAAAGCTCACGCCTTCTTCTTCGATCGGCCTGGTCACGTAATCTGCCACTTCTTTGAGCTTATCCACAGCATTTCCCATGGCGATGCCGTTTCCTGCCTTCTCTATCATTTCGTAATCGTTCATGCTGTCTCCAAATGCCACGATGTCAGACCAGTCTTTCTGGTAATAGTCCAGAAGTGCCTGGATGCCGTTTGCCTTGGAAACTTCTTTTGTGATGACATCTGCCCCTCTGCGGTCGGCAAAAAGCGGCGTCTTGATTTCCGGAAATGCTTCCCGGAGCAGATCGGTACCTTTTGGATCGCCAAAGTATGCCAGTCCGTAAAACGGGTGTGTCAGAAGGTTGGACTCGTCTATGTACTCGCGGTCTCCGTCTCCGAAAATCCGCTTTTCATGCTCGATCAGCACTTCTTTGTTGACATAGCAGCCGTATTTGCCGATGTTCATGCCGATGCAGAGATGATGCTCACGGCAGAACTCCATCATGCGGGCGATCAGCTTCGGATCCATGAAGACTTCCCGGATCTTTTTTTCGCCTACGGTTACTTTCTGGCCGTTGCTGTGGACGATTGCATCCGGCTGAAGCTGTTTTTTGTATGCTTTGCTGAATTCACTGTCCATATCGCGACCGGTTGCGACAGCTACCACATGACCTTCTTTTTTCAGTGCTTCCAGATCCTTAAGCACTTTTTCGGAAATGTGAAAAGTCTTGTGATCCAGAAGTGTCATATCTAAATCAAAACAAAATATTTTAGAGCACATTTTTTAAGATTTCTTCCTGTCTTTCTTTGACTGAAGTCTCGCGGATCTTCTTACGCAGCGGCAGAACACATGCCGGTGATACAGACAGTTCGTCGATGCCCATTGCCAGGAATGCTTCTGTCATCTCCATATCTGCCCCGAGTTCTCCGCAGATACCAATCCAGATGCCGTTCTTATGTGCATTGTCTGCTGCCATTTTGATCAGACGCAGCAGACCTTTGTGATGCGGATAGTAGAATCCCTCCAGGTTTGCATTCTGTCTGTCTACAGCGGTTGTATACTGTGTCAGGTCGTTTGTTCCGACGCTGAAGAAATCGACTTCTTTTGCCAGATCATCGCTGATCATGGCTGCTGCCGGTGTCTCGATCATGATACCAAGCTGGATCTCTTTGTTGTACGGGATGCCACTTGCATCTAATTCTGCCATAACACTCTTTACGATCTCTTTGATCTGCAGTACTTCTTCCAGTGCCACGATCATCGGGAACATGATGGCAATGTTTCCAAATGCAGATGCACGCAGCAGAGCACGCAGCTGTGTACGGAAAATATCCTGCTGTTTCAGGCAGATACGGATCGCACGGTAACCCATTGCCGGATTTTCTTCGTGAGGCAGGTTGAAGTAATCAATCTGCTTGTCTGCTCCGATATCCAGTGTACGGATGATGACCTGTTTCTGTCCCATCGTCTCAGCCACATATTTATATACTTTAAACTGTTCTTCTTCCGTCGGGAAATTGTCATTTTCCAGATACAGAAACTCGCTTCGGAACAGTCCGATGCCTGCTGCATCATTTTTGATCACAGCTCCGATATCAGATGCATTTCCGATATTGGCATACAGTTTTACTTTCTGTCCGTCCAAAGATACGGTCTCTTTGCCGCGGAACTGCTGCAGAAGCTCCTGCTGTGCCAGATACTCCTGTTTCTTTGCCTGATATTCTTTCATGGTCTCTTCATCCGGCTCGATAATCAGGCATCCGTTTGCTCCATCCACGATGGCTTCTTTTCCTTCGTATTTCTCATCCAGTGCATCACCGATACCGATGATTGCCGGGATGTTCATCGTCTTTGCAAGAATTGCGGTATGGGAGTTCGTAGAACCGCCCTGTGTCACAAAAGACAATACCATGTCCTTATTAAGCTGTACAGTCTCGCTTGGTGCCAGATCGTCTGATGCAAGAATGACCGGCTTGTCCGTTACCAGTCCGCTCTCACCTGCTCCGGTAAGGATTTTCACTACACGGGCTGAAATATCTTTTACGTCAGCTGCACGCTCTCTCATATAGTCATCATCCATGGAAGCAAACATCTGTGAGAAATTGTCTCCGGTAACGCTGACTGCATATTCTGCATTTACAGACTGTGTCTGGATCATGTTTTCGATTGCTTCTACATAGTCCAGATCTTCCAGCATGAACTGATGTGTCTGGAAAAGCATGGCATTGCTCTCGCCAACTTCAGAAACGGCTTTGTCATACAGTTCACCGAGTTCTTCAATGGCTTTTGCTTTTGCATTTTCGAAACGCTGGATCTCAGCCTGCGGATCTTCTACTTTTTTTCGCTGTACTACACCGGAATCTCTCTTAAAGAAAGCAATCTCTCCAATTGCGATCCCACCAAAAACACCTTTTCCCTGTAACGTAATCATTAAGTTTCCTCCTCACTTATTTTACTTATGTAATGCTCAGTAACTTCGCAATTACAATTTTTCTTATGAAACACCTGTAATGGCCCGGCAGCAAGTGCTTCGGCCTGCACCGGATCATTACAGACATTTTTTTATTTAGATGCTGTTTCTGTCTCGGTTTCTGCTGTTGTCTCTGCCAGTGTACCGTCTGCATTTTTTACAACGGCATTTTTCTCAAGGATCTTCACTGCTTCATCCTGCAGAATACTTGCCATGATCGTGCTCTTACCATACTGGCTGATAAATGCATCCACATCTGTAGATCCCATCTGTGCTGCGTATTCGCTTGCTTTTTCCTGGAATTTTTCATCGGAAATCTCAACGCCTTCTGTCTCTGCGATCGCACGCAGTACCATTTCCTGGCCAAGGCTCTGTTTTACGGTTTCTGTCATTTGCTTTACAAATTCTTCTTCCGTCATGCCTACCTGCTGTTTCAGGAAATCTGCATATTCCATGCCATACTGATCTGCGTAGGATTTATAATAGGAGGTAACCTGCTCCAGCTGATAATCGATCATTTCCTGCGGATAATCGTTTACGGTTGCATTCTGATATGCAAGTGCTACCAGATCATTGAGTTCCTGGTTGTGCTGGTTTTCTTTTTTCGTCTTCTCCAGGTCTTCTTTTATATAGTTGTTGTATGCTTCTGCTGTTTTGTATTCATTATTGGAAATTTCCGCTGCAAGCTCATCTGTCAGCTTTGGTGCACGTTTTACGGAATTGATCTTAACGGTAAATACAACTTCTTTGCCTGCCAGGTCGGTGGAACTGTAATCTTTCGGGAAAGTCAGGTTCAGATCTACGGTATCTCCGATCTTTTTGCCGATCAGTCCGTCTTCAAAGCCGTCGATGAAGCTGCCGGAGCCGATCGTCAGGTCGTAGCCTTTTGCTGTGCCTCCGTCAAATGCTTTTCCGTTTAATTTTCCTTCGTAGTCGATGTTTGCCACATCGCCGTTTTCTACGGTACCTTCTTTGATCTCTTCGGATTTGTCGTTGTTGTTTAAGTTTGTCTCAACCTGCTGCTCGACTTCTTCGTCTGTGACATCGGTGGATGCCAGTGTTACTTCCAGTCCTTTGTAGTCTCCCAGTTTGACATAATCCAGTGCTTTGTAGTCCGGGCGTTCTGCTGCTTCTGTTGCTGCTTCACTCTCAGATGAGCTGTCTGCAGTTGTCTCAGAAGACGCATCCGATGCTGCTTCGGTTGTGGTGTCTGTATCTTTTGTCGTGTTTCCTGAACATCCTGTCACGGTGATCGCCATGCCAAGAAGCAGGGCTGCGATTACTTTTCTTTTCATTGTAGTTGTTTCTCCTTTCAGATCTTGCGTCGCTTTACATTTCCGGTACCGGTGTCGGTCTTGATTTATCAAAGACTTCTCCGGCATCAAAAAGATCTTCCAGCATTTCCGGATTATAATACATACGGTAGCCGTCCAGATTTCTTCTTCCCTGACGCATATAATTTTCTCCAAACTGTACCCAGTACTGCGTGGAATCTACATTACAGTAAATATCAAATCCCATGCTCTTAAGATAAGCGAATTTTTCGTTATCTGATGTGTATGGCTGCCAGTCGCCAAGGTCGGAACCAAAGGCAAAAATGATCACATTGGTGTCTCCGACAAGCGGTTTTACATAGTCCAGCCATTTCTGTGTATCGGTCTGCAGTCTTTCAAGACTTGCTTCGCCAACATTGATATGTCCCCATGTATGACTTGCAAACTCCCATCCTTCTTCTTTCATGGCATCTGCCACTTTTTTCGCCTGCTGTCTTTCCTTTTTCCAGGCTGCTTTGTCGAAATCCGGGTTCTCTTCGAAGAATTTCTCCTGGTACTCATCCAGGTCTTTTCTTGTCTTGTATGCGATATCAGTGCGATAACCGAGTATACCGTTGTATCCGGTCAGAGCAATGATTCCCTTATGTCCGTGATAGGAGAAATCCGGATGCTCTTCCACAAAGCGATCGATCAGAGGCACCATATCGTAATCGCCTACTGATATACTTCCGTCATCTTCTTTATATTCATTTTTAATATCGCCATTTTCATCCACAATCAGCTTCGTTGCCATGCCATCACCATCCATATAATGATAGTAACTGACATCGTCCTGTGAAAGGACAAATGCCTTTTTGCCCGGCGGAAGCATGATCTTGCCCGGTGATACGGTACCATCTTCATTGACCGTACACATATCATGCAGACTTACCATCACATATCCTTTGTCATACATAGACTGTGTGATCTTGTTGAACTCATCGATGGTAGTCATAACCTGATTATATCCGGCTTCTTTGGAATCACCATCAAATGCTTTCGAGGTGTCATATATTAATGTATGATAAAATACATGCGTCACCTGGTCAAGTGGATATTCTACAAGCTCCGATTTTGCCTGCTCGTACTCTGCCACTTTATCCTGCATATCCTGACTGTCTGCGAAATCAGAAGATGCCTTTAAAAGCTCAATTGCACCGTCATAATCATACTGTGCTGCCTTTAACTCTGCCTGGGACATGATATCGTCTTCTTTTTTCTGTGCCTGTGTTTCTGTCTCGGCTGCACTCTCTGTGCCTGCGGTATCTGCCGTACTCTCACTTTCAGCACTGGTCGCTGCCTGCTCCCGGTTGTCCCGGAGCTTTTTCTTTTCAAGCATATCTTTTCCAAGAAATGCACACAGGCCAAGGATGATGAACAGAAGAATGACTATGATCATCCTCCCTATAAACATCTGTCGCCTTTTTCTTTTTTTGCGGGCATCCGCTCGCTTCTGTTTTTCACTTTCGTTCATATTCCCCTCCACACTGGTGATAAATTCGCCCTTCGGACTGCTTTCTCATGTTTTTACGGGTTCCAAAGTCATACTCTGGCCACCTTGCATTATTATGATTCCACGGATTGCTCCGCATTTCATGCTCCCGCAATCCTGAAAACATTCGAAATCCGTCCTGGCGGACTACTTTCTCATGTTTTTACGGGCTCCATAGACATAAAACTGTATGCAAGCATACATTTTATGTCCATCGATCCCTCGAATCATAATAATATCACATCTATAATAGAAATTACCACCCTAAATTGATGATATTCATAAAATTGTAATTATTCGGTACCGCTTCTTGCACTTTCTGCAAATAAATGGTACAATATTGAAATATATGAACTTATTTAGGAGGGTGTACTATGTCTACATTTTGGAATGTCCTCATTGTAATTCTGCTCGTGCTGGTAATCGCACTTGCACTTCTTTATTACTTTGGACAGAAAGCACAGAAAAAACAGGCCGCACAACAGGAACAGCTCGAAGCGACTCGTCAGGTCGTCTCTATGCTTATTATTGATAAGAAACGCCTCAAACTAAAGGAATCCGGTCTTCCTCAGATCGTCATCGATCAGACACCGTGGTATATGCGTCGTACGAAGATCCCGGTTGTCAAAGCAAAGATCGGTCCTAAGATCCAGACGCTGATCAGCGAAACAACTATTTTTGATTCTATTCCGGTAAAGAAAGAGATCAAGGCTGTTGTCAGCGGTATCTACATAACTGAGATCAAGAGTGTCCGCGGCGGACGAGTTGAGGCACCGCAGCAGAAAAAGAGCCTGCGTGTCCGTCTTTCCGAAAAGCTTCTTCGCAAGTCAAAAGAGCTCAATGCATCTGCTGCCGAAGATTCCAAGGGAAAGAAAAAGAAGAAATAAAAACTTTCAAGTGCATGCGTATTGAGAGATATGGATGCACTTTTTATTTGGAATTCGCACAAATGCTGATACTGCAGTCTGCAATATACTCACTGTTGATCTCCAGTGCGTATTTTACCTGCACATCAATGCTGTCTTCTTTTTCGCTGACATCCAGATGTGTTGCGGAGATCCCGACCAGGAATCTTCCAAATGGGGTGTCGTAATAAGATTCGCTTTTTTTGTCTTTTTCGAACACCATATGCACGTTTGTCATCCCGCGTCTGGTCAGTTCCAGACTGCCGTTTTCGATTTTCAGAAGATTGCGGATCACTTCATTGGAATCTTCCTGTACTTCATCGTACTTGATATAATGGCGGCCGTCTTTTTCAAAGTAGCTGCCGGAAGTGATCACTTCCATCTCTTCACTGTTTTCTTCTCCATCCGGAAATTGTACACCGCTGATGCGGAGCATTATATCTTTTGTCATTTAGTACTCCTCTATGCTGATCTTCTTTGTGGTATTTACATCAAATGGCAGAATCGAATCTGCAAATCTCATAAATTTATCTGCCTGGTCGCTGACATAAAACTGATATTTACGTGCTTCTTCCTGAGACTGGATGTTTGTCAGTCCTTTTTCTGCAAGAAGCTGTTTCAGCTCACGTGCAGTCTCATAAGCCGGATTGACCAGTGTCACCTTTTCTCCGACAATTTCACGCAGTGTGGAACGCAGAAGCGGATAGTGGGTGCATCCAAGGATCAGGGTATCGATGTCCTGCTCCATCAGTTTCCGCAGATATCTGCCCGCAACTTCAAATGTCACCGAGTCTTTCAGCCATCCTTCTTCTACGAGCGGTACAAACAGCGGACATGCCTTGCCGATCACCTGGATCTGCGGGTCCTGTCTGGTGATATAAGAAGAATAAATTCCCGAATTTATTGTTGCTTCTGTGGCGATGACACCGATCTTTTTGTTGTGGGTTGCCTCGCATGCTACTTTCGCTCCCGGCTTTACTACACCAATGATCGGAATATCCAGCTCTTTTTCCACATCTTCCAGTGCATAGGCACTTGCCGTATTGCAGGCGATCACGATCGCTTTGACATCCTGTGTTTTTAAAAAGCGGATGATCTGTCTGGAATAACGCAGCACCGTATCTTTTGATTTTGTTCCATAAGGAACACGGGCTGTGTCCCCGAAATATACGATATTCTCTTCCGGCAGGTTTCGCATGATCTCACGAGCCACCGTAAGACCGCCAACGCCGGAATCAAAAACTCCTACCGGAGCATTACATTTGTCACTCATAAATTATTTTCCTCCGAATTAATCCCTTATATTTTACGTCGAACCCCTGTAAATTGCAAGCAGTCCTTTCCCTGCTCAGAAAAAGACCGGTGTTTTCCCGTCAAATGCATAGGAAACCGGTTCTTCTTTTGCAAAGACCGTCTTGCCGTTCGTCCCTTCTGTGATCTCTTCTTTGACAGAGACAAGCTCTTCCTGCGGAACCAGAGTCTCGACGGTCACTTTGTCCGTATACTGAGAATCTGTGATCAGAAGCCCTCTCTGTCCGAGCAGATACTGGATCTTACCGATCCCGGAATAATCGGTTTCCATCGCCAGCAGAAAGCCTTTTTTCTTTTCGAGTACGGTGCTGGCCGCAAGCCCTGCCTGTACAGATTTTGAATACGCACGGACAAGCCCGCCTGTTCCAAGCAGTGTTCCGCCGAAATAACGTGTCACCACAACGGCTGTGTTGTGGATGCCCTCTCCGAGCAGCACGTCCAGCATCGGATGACCTGCTGTTCCTGCCGGTTCCCCGTCGTCACTGCTTCTCTGTATTTCATTATGTTCCCCGATCACAAACGCAGAACAGTTATGTCTGGCATCCCAGTATTTCTTTTTCGTCTCTGCAATAAATGCAGATGCTTCCTCCTCCGAGTCCACCGGCTTTACGGTCGCGATAAAACGTGATTTTTTCTCAACGATCTCGCCCTCTCCGCCGCAATAGACAATTTTATATTCTTTCATATGCCAAAACCCTCCGATTAAAATTCCAGAATTCGGTAATACTTATGCTATCTTACCAGAGTCCCCCAAAAGAAGCAACAGCAGAAATCCTCCTTTGCTCTTTCTTTCCTGAAAGTTGTGTGATAAAATACTAAGATGCCAGGGTCAAAAGCCTGAAACCACGATGTGCTTGCACAGGAGTGGTTT
>NZ_JBKVNQ010000084.1:0-8580 GCF_046967715.1 Hominisplanchenecus sp. | reverse complement strand
GCTATGCACTTACCAATACAGCCTGGACTTACAGCCTGATGGCGGTAACTGATGAGAAATCTTTTAATGAGAATGAGGCATATACCGTAGCTGTGCCAAAGGATAAGGAAGCCTTAAAACAGCATATTATTTTCAGTTATCCTCAATGGAAGCTGGTAGATTACGATTCCCTTGCTGATGCGACAGATATGGTCGTTCATGAAAAAGCAGACTGTTTCCTCATGGGAAACAGTCTGGCGTTGAAGTATGATAACCATCAAGATTTCAAAAGTATTCCACTTACCAAAACAATGGAGGCATGCTTTGCAGTAAGAGGTGGAGAATCCCCTCTCTTATCAATACTGAATAAAACCCTGAAGACCATGCCGTCTGACATGCTTACAAGCACACTTGCTATCTATGACAGTACGCCAGATAAGGTGACATTTTATGATTTTGTAAAAGACAATCTGCTTACTTTTCTGGCCACTACAGGATTCTTTGCGCTTGGCATCATCGGCAGCATTATCCTCATGCTTTTACGAAAGGCAAGGAAGGCAGAAGCTGTCGCAAAGCTTGCGGCAAATGATACACAAAAGCTTAATGACAAGCTGGAAATTGCTTTGAAAAAAGCAGAGGATGCCAGTCTTGCAAAGACCAATTTCCTTAACAATATGTCTCATGATATTCGTACACCAATGAATGTTATTCTGGGATATAATCAATTGATGAAGGAAGATATGACAGATTTAAAGCTGCTTGACTATCAGAAAAAAATAGAGCAGTCAGGAAAGCTTTTGTTATCCATTATCAACAATGTTCTTGATATGGCCCGCATTGAGAGTGGTAAGATGGAAATTGATGAGAATGTTGAAAGAATGGATGATATACTGGAAGAAATTGATGGAGTGTTCGCATCTGCTGCAAAAGAAAAGAATATACAGCTCAGGAGCGAAATGTACGTGACACATAAGAGTGTTGTGTGTGATGGGACAAAAGTCAGAGAGATTTTGATCAATCTTGTAAGCAATGCACTTAAATATACGCCAGATGGTGGGACTGTGACGATTAAAGCACAGGAGCTTCCGGGAGATAAAGAGGGGTATGTAAAGATAAAAACAGAAGTGACTGACACAGGGATTGGCATGAGCAAAGATTATATCCCGATCATGTTTGATTCATTCAGTCGTGAACGCAGCACGACAATCGGAAAAATCGGTGGGACAGGACTTGGCATGTCTATCGTGAAACGGCTGGTTGATATGATGGGCGGAACGATCGAAGTGAACAGTGAACTTGGAAAGGGAAGTAGTTTCACTGTGATTCTTCAGCACAGACTTGCAGAGGACAGCTACTATGAGAAAAAATCAAGTCCAAAACAAGTCGTATCGAAAAAAGTGTTAAAAGGGAAGCGAATTTTACTTGCAGAGGATAATGATCTGAATGCAGAGATCACAACAACCATTTTGGAGAATGAAGGGCTGCTGATTGACCGGGCTGCGGATGGCGTACAGTGTGTGGATCAGATCAATCAGATGCCGGCAGGAACTTATGATTTGATTCTTATGGATATTCAGATGCCGAATATGGATGGATATCAGGCAACAAAGCTGATCCGTCAGTTCGCTGATGAAGAAAAGGCGAATATCCCAATTGTTGCCATGACCGCAAATGCTTTTGAGGAGGATAAGAGAGAGGCTATTACAGCCGGGATGAATGGTCATATCGCAAAGCCAATCCAGGTTGACAAGCTGCTGTCGATATTGGCAGAAACTATAGGGCAGTAAGAAAAGCAGTATATCTAAAAAATGATATATACTCTTTTTTCGTTCTCCTGTCACCGTGACATTCCTATGCCACACACAGAATATCATGTTTATGAAAAAGAAATAGTTCTGATCCTGATTAAATGGTAACGTGCTCCCGTTCTTTGAGGATCTTCGGAAAGAAATGAAAGAAAAGGCAGCTGGTCATAGTGGCTGATACCACATCAGCCACCGGTTCTGAGAAGAATGCAGCATCTGCAGTGAACAGTGCAGGCAGGAAGATCAGTCCGGCAAGGAAGATAAACTTCCGAAAGGCAGAGCAGAAGAGTGCCAGTTTTACTTTGCCGAGAGCAGTGGTCTCATCTACCAGTGGATATTGTACGGCCAGCGGGATGATCATAAAGGTAAACCGCTTAATATAGGTGACGGAACGGTGCAAAATCTCAGGATCTTCTGTGAAGAGCCGTACATAGACCGGAGATATTGTCCAGGTCACGACAGTCATCAGAATACAGAAGGAAACACACAATCCGGTGATGTACAGAATCGCTTTTTTGATTCTCTGTGCATCACCTTTTCCATAATTGAAGCTGACTACCGGCTGGCTTCCCAGGGTGATGCCGCCCATAGGCATGGTGATGAGCAGAAGATAACTCTGTACAATGGTTGCACAGGTGACCAGTGTATCACCTTCACCGGGGCCGCCGTAACGCTGCAGCACAGTGTTCAGAACGATGAGCAGAATGCTGTCACTGGCGAGAATGAGGAACGGAGAGAAACCGAAAGTGACAATCCGTTTCATGACATGCAGGTGAAAATCTCCCCATCCAAGACGCACAGGCATCCGTTTGCTGAACAGACAGCCAAGGACAAACAGACAGGAGACAATCTGAGAGATGACTGTTGCAATGGCTGCACCGGCAACGCCCATATGGAAAACGAAGATAAAAAGCGGATCCAGAAGGATATTCAGGACTGCTCCGATCACTACCGTTGCCATACCAAGACCGGAAAATCCCTGAGCGATCAGAAAACTGTTCATGCCGCCGGAGATTAATGCAAAGAAAGTACCGGCGGTATAAATTGTGACATAGGTATTGGCGTAGGAAAAGGTTGTTTCACTGGCTCCGAACCACATAAGCAGAGAGTTTTTGCTGAGCAGAAACAGACTGGTGAGGACTGCGGACAAGATCAGCAGCATCAGGAAGCCGTTATTTAAGACCTGACGGGCTTCTTTTTTTTTGCCGCTTCCCATTTTCATAGCCATAACAGGTGCCCCGCCCTGACCGACCATGGAACCAAAGGATGCCAGCAGAGTAACGATCGGTGAACAGATACCGACGCCTGCCAGTGCCAGATCGCCCACGCCGGTACCGATATACATGCGGTCTACAATGGAATATAAAACATTTACCAGCTGTGCCAGCATAGTTGGAATGGCCAGCCTTACTACCAGACGGGGTATCTCATCCCGTCCAAGATCATTTGTGCGACTCATAGAATTTTTTTGCTTCCTCCAGATAAAATTTCCAGTATTAATACAAATACATTATATCTATGATACATGATTAGGAGTGGAAAGTAAACGGAAAAAGAAAAGACCGAAATGTAGTGAATATGACAGATAACGATGGCAGTGACCAGACACTGGTTTTTGACATTTCGTGCCAAAAACAGTTAGTTTGTGCCAAATCTGTTGTTTAAAACCAATAATAAAGTATAATTATTAGAAAAACAGTTTCATTAATTTTTTTTAAATTGTGCAGATTAAGGGAATGGAGGAATAGAAATGACAATTAATAAAAAACTGGAAGCAGCAAAATTAGAACTTTTACTGGAAGGGAGACTGGATACCACAACTTCGCCTATGCTGGAGGCAGAACTGAAGCAGTCCATCGAGGGCGTTACAGAGCTGGTATTCGATTTTGAGAAACTGGAATATATTTCTTCAGCTGGTCTTCGTATTTTGCTTGCAGCACAGAAAATCATGAATAAGCAGGGAAGTATGGTTGTAAAGAACGTAAATGAAATCGTAGCCGAAGTATTTGAGGTTACGGGATTTTCTGATATTCTGACCATTGAGTAGAAACAGAAATTTTTCTGACCGAAATGTGTGAGATGAGGGAGAAAAATGATGGATACGAATTATTTGTGTGAACAGAAATTGAAAAGAGAAAATCCACAGTTACATAAAAGAGTTGCAGACAGTGTGGTTTGTGTAGAGCGGATGCTGGTAAAATATCAGAATATTTTTCCCACTTATACAGATCACACAGCACTGCATTCGATAAATATCATTGATTTTTGTAATCGTCTTATAGGCAAAAATATTGATCAGATGAATGCGGATGAAATCTATGTGCTTTTGATGGGAGCCTATCTTCATGACAGCGGAATGGGGATCACCATGTCTGATTATGAGAATTTTCGAAAAAAAATTGACTTCGGAGATTATTTTGACACCCATGATCAGGAGAATATTCCAGATATTATCAGGGATTTCCATCAGGAATTCAGTGGCGAGTATATCAAAAAGTACACAGAGATTTTTGATATACCGTCACAGGAACATCTTTTTGCGATCGTACAGGTTGCACGGGGACACAGAAAAACAGATCTGTGGGATACAAAAGAATATCCGGAGGAAATCTGCCTTCCAAGCGGAAATAAGATTCATCTGCCCTATCTGGCAGCCCTGATTCGCCTTGCAGATGAACTTGACATTGCAGCGGACAGAAATTTACAGTTTCTGTATGATGCAGAAATGATTGATAATGAATACAGCAAGATGGAATTCAAAAAACATCAGGCAATCCGCCAGTTAAATGTAAATGAAGATTCCCTTGTTATGATAGTGGACCGGTCGGATGAAAATGTATACCAGGGTGTACTGGAGCTAAAAGAAAAATTAGATCAGACATTTCAGGAATGCAGAAAGGTTATCAGAGAAAGAACACCGTATCGTATTGCACAAAGAGAGATTCTGATTCAACCATATAACGGTCTTTTTTTAGGACAGGCAGAGATGGACAGACTGGCCGTACAGGGTAAACTGCTCTCAGAATATGAACAGCCGGTATATCAGAAAGTAATGAATGGAAGAAGTGGACTGACACTCCTGGATGTGGGATGCAACAATGGATGGAAAACAAAAATGCGTTTTCTGAGTGAAAATTTCAAGAAGATCATAGGGATAGATTGTTTAAATCCGCTCATCGAACAGGCACAAATAGAATTAAAAGACAACGTATTTTCTTTTTATACCTGTGATGTTATAGATGCAGATTTTACAGAAAATCTCCGGCGAATCATGCAGCAGGAAAAGATAGATGCATTTGATATTATTCATTGTTCGTTTGTGCTGATGCATACGGAAAGACCAGAGGATATTTTGAAAAAACTGAGACCGTTTCTGGCAGAGGACGGAAAGCTTATTGTGATAGAAGCAGATGATATGGAAAGTTCAATGGTTCCTGACACAAAAGGTCTGTTTCAAAAATTTCTCGAATTACTTTTAAATGATCCATACGCCGGAAAAAGGACAATAGGAGCACACCTTCCTCAGCTGTTATCAGACAGTGGATATGCAGATATAAAATGCGAATGCTCAAAAGTATGTTCTTCGGGGAAAGAGAAAGAAAAGAAAGAACAGATTTTTGAAACCTACTGCTCTTTTCTGCCGGAAGATTTATTGCTGCTTGGAAAAGAAAGTAAAAAATATCAGCATGACTGGGAATGGGTAAATCAAAACTTTGACAAACTTCATGAGCAGATGACAGGCGATGAAGCGGTAATTTCCATGGGAGTTAAAATATACACCTGTAGAGGAGAAAGTATTTCAAAAGGTCAGAGAGGAATGTAGAACAATGAAATTAAAATTACTGCCGAAATTCGTATTGTCCCTGGGAGTGCTGGGGGTTGCCCTAACGGTTACGATTTCTCTGTTCAGCTATCTTTCTTCAAAAGAGTATCTGGAAGAGATGTATGCTCAGAGAGTCATCAGTGGGAGCAAAAGCGTGGCAGCTATGCTGGATATAACGGATGTACGCAGGATTCTTGGCCCTGGCGGTGAAAACAGCGAGGAATACAGACGTGTGGAAGCTATGTTGAACACGTTAAAGAAGGATGGGGACATCACATATCTGTCACTGGTGATCCCGGATGAAGACAGTGTAACCTTTTATATTGACACCTGTGTACAGGAACTGGGGGATGACCCTGCGAATAAACTGGCTTATGGAACGAATGTATTATACACAGAAGCGGCATATGATGAGATCGATCTGCAGAAATATTATGATGTATGGGATCTGTATGCCGAAAATAAAGGTACGGATAAGCCGCTTGTGACAGATAACAGCTATGGATACAATTATACGGCTGTTTCTCCGATCCTGGATGAAAAAGGCGAGGCAATCGCTGAAATACAATATATTCTGGACATGCAGAAGGTTCGAGATCATTTAAATTCCTTTTTATATACGATGCTTGGAATTTCATGCTCTATAATATGTATTGCATTACTGTTGTATATGATGTTAGTGAAATGGATGGTATTAAACCCGGTAGAAAAACTTTCCAGATTTACTACAGAAATCATACAATCCGGAGATTTTAAAAAACAGGAAATAGTCATCAGTACGAGAGATGAAATTGAAGATCTCGGAAACTCCTTTAATGTCATGTTGAAAAAACTGGAAACTTATATTGAGAACCTGACTGCTGTCACAGCAGAAAAAGAACGCATCGGCACGGAGCTTAATGTTGCGACCCATATTCAGTCTTCTATGCTGCCATGCATTTTTCCGGCGTTTCCAGACAGAAATGAGTTGGATATCTATGCAACTATGACACCGGCAAAAGAAGTCGGCGGCGATTTCTACGATTTTTTTATGGTGGATAAAAGACATATTGCCATTGTAATGGCAGATGTTTCAGGAAAAGGTGTCCCGGCAGCTTTATTTATGGTGATCGGCAAAACTCTGATAAAAGATCATACCAAGCCAGGACGTGATCTGGGAGAGGTTTTTACAGAAGTAAACAATATTTTGTGTGAATCAAACGATAACGGAATGTTCATTACCGCATTTGAAGGCGTTCTGGATCTTGTGACGGGCGAGTTCCGGTATGTGAATGCAGGACATGAGAAACCCTTTATCTATCGCAAAGGCAAAGGATATGAAGCATATAAGATCCGTCCGGGATTTGTTCTGGCGGGTATGGAAAATATCAGATATAAAGAACAGATGATCCAGCTGGATATAGGAGATAAAGTGTTTCAGTATACAGATGGAGTCACAGAGGCGATGAATAAAGACAACCAGCTATATGGAATGGACAGACTGCATCATATCCTGAATCAGCAATGTCAGACATGTAGTCCTGAGAAGACCCTGGAACTCGTGAAGGCAGATATAGATGCGTTTGCAGGCGACAATAATCAGTCTGATGATATCACCATGTTGTGTCTGGAGTATACCAAAAAAATGGAGGGGTAACCTGTGAAAGAAATAACAGTAGATGCTATGATAGAAAATATGAATACAGTGACAGCGTTTGTGGATGATTTTCTGGATCAAATAGCCTGCCCCATGAAGTCCAGGATACAGATCAATATTGTCATCGATGAAATATTTGGAAATATTTGTCATTATGCATACAAAGATTCTGTTGGAGCTGTAACAGTCAGAGTGGAGTCCGGGAATACACCGAAAGCAGTCTTTCTGACATTTACCGACAATGGCATCCCCTATAATCCGCTGGATACAGAAGATCCTGATATTACTTTATCTTCAGAAGAAAGAAAGATCGGTGGTTTGGGCATTTACCTGGTCAAGAAGAACATGGATGAAATGAAGTACGAGTATGTGAATCAGCAAAACAGATTATGGATGGAAAAAAGATTGTAAGATATGGGAGAAAATAAATGATTATACATAATGACAGACAGGAGCTTCAGAAAGCATTACAATATGTAGAAGAAGAGTTAAAAAAATATAATCTGAACAGAAGAGAAGCCACCATGACCATGCTTATGGCAGAAGAAAGTCTTGTGTGTATGATGAGTCATACAGAAGAGCAGGAAAAGATAGAGATCGTGTTTAAGAAGCTGTTCGGTAACATTTCTTTAAATATAAGCGCACGGGGTGAAGCTTTTAATGTGTCTGAAGAGAGCGTACTCATCGGTGATATGGATTTTGAGGGAGTGAGTGGAGATGCAGAAGCAGCCATTCGAAATCTGATCATTCGTTCTCAGTCAGATATATTTCAATATAAAAACAGACTGCACCAAAACACCATACGTCTGGTCGTAAAACGGTCAGAGAGAATGCAGTTATATTTAACCTTAGGAGCAATGCTGCTTGCTGTAATTCTGGGAATTATTTTTAAATTATCATTACCAGTATCGGCTCAGAATATGTTAAATGAATACTTACTGACACCCGTAAAGGTAATGTTTTTAAATGCGTTAAAGATGATTGTCGGACCGGTAGTATTCTTTTCCATAGTTACCTGTCTGTCACAATTTGACAGTATTCGGGATCTGGGGAAAATCGGTCTGAAAGTGATGGGAATGTATCTGTTTACCACACTGCTGGCAGTGACCAGTGGCATCGGTGTGTTTGAACTGATACAGCCGGGAGATGCATCACTCTCACAGTATGTAACAGATGCAGCATCGAAGACGATTGAGACTGCCGGCAATACAAATATTTCATTATTAGATACCGTTGTAAATATTGTGCCGTCTAATATTGTAAAACCATTTTTGGAAGCGGATATGCTGCAGATCATTTTTATAGCAATTATTTGCGGTGCAGCAGTTGGAATGATC
>NZ_JBKVNQ010000083.1:0-9084 GCF_046967715.1 Hominisplanchenecus sp. | reverse complement strand
GTGGTATAAGGGCGGCGACAATATTTCTACTCACACGCCCCTTACGGGACGTGACTCAATGTCAGGCGGTACAGCATCAGCAGTACATTTATTTCTACTCACACGCCCCTTACGGGACGTGACGCATAAGATTTGCGTAAATAATTCAACCAATTACATTTCTACTCACACGCCCCTTACGGGACGTGACCTTCTAACTTTATACTACCTATATTAGATAATAATTTCTACTCACACGCCCCTTACGGGACGTGACCGCTACATTTTGTATTTATGTAACGGAACATTTCCACATATTGGGACGGACTTATTTCTGCTGATATCATTTATATGATATCGCATATATAACTTATTTATTATAATGTTTTTTCAGGCGAACCTCAAGTGGTTTTTGAATCATCACACCTTCGCTACCTTCAAATAATAATTACGCCTTCTGGATCATATGTTTTCTCAGCACCTATATGTTCAATTTTCTTATTCCAGTTGTTCCCAAGATAATAAAATCGCAAACTATCCTCTTCTGGATTAATTAATTTTAATAAACTATCTTTTAATTTCAAAAAAGAGGAATAATCTAAATCAGCTTCAAAAACAGAATTCTGTACTCGTTGTGCATGATTTTGACATTCTTTCGCCACTTTTCTTAACCTGGTTTTTCCTGCTGCACTGACAGTACTAACATCATAACTTATTAAAACCATCATTTTATCTCACCACCTATTTTTGCAGATATGGTGGATAGCTCTCAATGTCGCCTCGTATATATTTGGCAAGCAAATTGCTCTGCACATACGGTAATAATCCAAATGGTATCTTTTGCTTCAGATACGGATGCATTAAATCAGTACGTTTCTTTTCCTGCCATTTTGACAATACTTTTTTCCTGCCATCTGCATTTAACCAAACCGCTCCTGAAATCTGCTTTTCAAAATCTTTTTCTCCTATAATCTGCAGGTTCAATAAAGTGATAACAAAACGTTCTACAATACATCTTATTTCTTCCACCATATCGCAGGCCAATGATACACGACCGCTTCGCAATGCATGACAATATCCAATATAACTATCCAATCCTACTGTTTCCAACGCCGCTGCAAATTCATTTGTTGCAAGTGTATAAACAAATGATAAAATTGCGTTTACCGGGTCCAACGGCGGACGTTTTGTTCGAAACTCAAAGCTAAACGGTACTTTTGTATTTGTTATCAATCGATTGAAAATTGAAAAATAATTCTGTGCACAATATCCTTCAATACCCATAACTTCTTCTATTGTCTCTGCTCTATAAACATTCTCAATTCCGTCATGTAAAATCCCCAGTACTTTTTGTATTTCCTGATTATCTCTCAATTCTGCATTATCATGTAATGTTCTGCGTATTACCTGCCTGGTATTACTGAATTTTGCTGCCATCGTATTTTGTGCCAGCTGCAATCCGCATGCTCTGAAACAGTCAATTTGTTCTACACGGAGAAAAACATTTCCTTTTGTCTCTCCACAAACTTTTGCCAGAAATTTCCCCTGTGGCGACATAAAATTAATTGGAATCAGCTTTTCCACGCACTTTCCCATCAACGCCGGCGAACATCCAAGATAACTAAAACACACAATATTTTCCACATTTTCAAAAGGAATCCGAAGTTTAATTTCTCCTTCTGCCTTGCAGACAAGATTTTCACCGTCCAACATCAAATACATCTGTTCATTTGTCACATATATTGTATTTAAGAGTTTTCGCATAACGGTTCCCTCTCAATCTTTTTTATCTCTTTTTTTAAATCAGGGATTTTTCTCATGGATGGCATACATACATCTTTCATAGAACATCCATTACAGTTTTGATTTTTTCGAATCGGCGGGATTTTTCCTGCTTTTAAAAAATCCCGCATTTCTGTCAAAAGTCTCTTTAATTCTTCATTATATTTTTCAAAATTTTCTTTTAATGGCAATGATATTCTTTTCTTCACATCTGCATAATACAGAACACCGTCACAGTCCCCTCCAAAAATAGAATCCACACACAGTTTCTGTGCAAAAACCTGCATCAGATCATCTTCCCGATAATCTTTTTCTTTTGGTTTTGTTGGTTTATATTCTACAATAGTCAGTTTATATCTTTGATTGTCATCTTTTATCGTAATCCCTGTTTTATCTTTTTTTAATTCTATACAGTCTGTTACGCCATATAAATTGTATTGCTCATCATCATTATAAACCGGAACCGAAGTATATACTTTTTTGCCTCTTCCTGTATAACTTTTCTCCGGATCATGTACTCGATCATGTAGCAGATTTGCTTTTGTTACGAATATATTCTCGCCCCAGGATTTATTAATTTCTATCAATCCCCAACGATGGGGACAATACATGTAATGCTGTATAGATCGGATTGTTATCTCCTGGCTTTTCATAATTTTTCGATCAGTTCTACTCCTTCCGGCATCTTTTCATCCACTTCAATTTTATAATCATCAAAACAACGAGGAATTTCATTTTCTTCTTTTATTTTAATTTTTTCAAACATTAAATGTGACGGACTATTTCCAAGTACATTGCTGTGTTTGAACACATACAGCTTTCGCATACACATCTTTCCTCTTGCAGCACTATGATCATTCTCAAACATATTTATGATTGCTTCCCACAAAAGTTCCAGATCTGCTTCTGATAAATCTGTGGTCTTATTTGCCAGTGCAGCAGATACATAACCTTCTGCCCGATATAATGCATACGGAATGATGCTTTTCTTTCCCATTTCCGTCTGACCGGTTTCCTGACGCTCATCCGTTGTGCGTGCCTGTCTTGTAATCGTAATATCCTCTATATCGATTGGCGAAATACTTCTGGCAAAATTAAGCTGTACCGGCCCTCTGACAATACCACAAGGATCATTACCTGTCGACATTACTGCTCCAAAAGTTCTCACATCATAATAATTCTTACACATGTATGCACGAGCCTTTTTAACATCATCCTCATTTCTGCCATTATTCTTTGTCTTCAATCCTTCTGCTTCATATGCTGCTGTAAATTTACTGTTCAAGGCTTTATCCGGTTTAATCAGAATGTTATATCCCGCTTCTCCTTCTTTTACCAGTTCTACATAATTTCTGATTTTTCTCTTCAGGCAGACATCCGTAACATAACCATATCCTGACTCAGAGTCTATTCTCGGTGCATTTCCTGCATCCGGATCCCCGTTCGGATTTCCGTTCTCCACATCAAAAAGCATTATAAAATCATATCTGTTCTCCAGTGCCATAATTTATTCCTCCATTTCGTCTCTATTCATTTTTTATTGTTCTTCTTTCTTTTCACTCTTCTTAAAAAGCTCCGGTATTTGCTGGTAATATCCTACAAAAAATTCTCCCTGTTCTGTACGTCGCAACATTTCCGGAAATTTTCCATCCAGTAGTTCTATGATTTTCTGGATTCTCTCATTATACTTATAACGATAATTTGCATTTTTTATTTTTTTTAAGTGATTCTGACTAAGCCGTATCAATTTAGGAAAAATCAACGCCGGTTTTACCGATGCTGATGCAAAATATGCATCTTTAATGGTTCTGTTTAACTCTGTCCCTGCTGCATCTTTCTGCAGCTGTTCCAATACTGCAAACAACCGTCCGCACAAATATGCCGGACTCTTATTTTCTTCATTCAATCCCACTGTAATCTCCTCCTTTTTGTCATTTCTGTTAAGATATGCCTTTACTATACCGCAGCGAATCCTATTGATGTTTCGATCAATTCGGATTCTTCGCAGAGTATTTTCAAATAATGCCACCGGATATTTTCCGCCATATACTACTGCATTTAACAACCCTGCCATTAAAGCCGGATTTACTTTATCATTCTTACTCTTCGGTGAAATCAGTTCTTTTTCAATCATCCAGAGAGGCACCGGCTTTTGTTCCTGTACCACCTGTATTTCCTGTTGAAATCTTGCAATATTCCACAACACATCTGCATATTTCTTACGAATAATAAACTTTACCGAAAGCCTAGAAGAATTAGGCTTTAACCCCAGCATATAAAAATCAACACTTGGATCTACAGTACTTAGATTTTCCAGCCTTTTTGCAGTTATTTTTCCTTCCCTGGCATCTTCCATCATCTTTTTCAACATTTCTTCTGTCTGTTCTGCATTTAAAGTATCAGACTCTTCAAAAAGCAACTGGCTGAACAGATCTTCACACTTATCTTCCGTATCCATTGCCCAAAAGACCATCGTCATATCTTCCAGCATATGTTTGTGTTTTTGAGACGCAAGAAGATAATTCAATGCTTCTGTATATTTTTTCATCATTTCTTCTGAAATTCCGCTGTTATAGGACTGTTCATTTCCATAAGAATTTTCAGAAGGATTATTATAACCGATCAGCACACTTCCTGTTGCAAGTCCTCCATACACCCCTTTGATCTTGCTGTGGATTCTTGCAAGAGGTCTTTCTTCACCTGAAACTGCACATTGTGCAAAATAAGCATCTTTTGCTTCTGCTTTTTGCTTTTCATAATACATGTTCCATTTTTTTGCAAACACTGGTTCATCCTGAAGATAATGTCCAGGTCTTCCAGTCAGGCAGAACACATAACCTGATTTTGCGTAATCTTTTTGTAATCTTAATAATTCCTGGTTTTCTGTCTGTTCTTCCGGTTTCCAATTGAGAAGAAATTTTCGATACGCATTCACAAGCGGTGTATCCATTTCTTCAATAAATTTCAGGTTTGTTTCTACAAAAGCTGCATGGGATTTTTGTGCCTTTCCCGTCCGGTCTGTTGGTGTCAGTCCTTCTTTTTCCAAGTTCAATCCAAACAAATATAACGGTCTGTGCTCTGCTATATTGGCATCAATTCCTGGTTTTTCTGTTCTCTGAGGCATTTTCAGATCCTGCGGCACTAATTTCTTTTTTATTTTTTTCCCGACTGTTACTTCTGTTTCTTTCTGAATATTTATAATATGATCAATCTCGCCTTCTTCCGTCAATGCTACCTCATAATGTATCTTTACCTTCGAATATCCTTCCGGAAGTACCTTTTCTGCTGCCGACAGCATATCATAATAATCACATAATGCTTTTATCAGCATCGCAATCCCTCCCTGTATTTTTGAACATCAATGACTCCCTCAATCATGTGCGGTCTGTAGTATAATGTTTTTGCACGATCGGAGAATTTGGGATTTTCCCAGTCTCCATTAATGGGTTTCCCCCTGTCTTCAAACTGTACCTCATAACTCATATATCCGAGATCAACATCCCCCATTTCCTTGATTCTGCTGCTTATCATTTCTGTATCAAACGCATCTACCAGTTCTATTCTTTTTACCGGAAATTCACTGCACCCAAGACATGGTGTCCGAAACCATTGACCTTTTTCCAGTCTTCGTTTCAAAATGTTATAATGCTTATTTTCTCCGTCATCTTCTCGATTATTTTTCAAGCCGGTCAGCTCAAAGTGAAATTCTATACCATATTTCACTTTTTTCAGAACCATTGCTGCCCTCTGACTTCTGCTTTGAGAAGTATAGATACAAGGATCTCCTCCTTTCTGTTTCATCTGATTTTTTACTGCACTGAGCAGTACCTTATCTTTTACTTCATTTCTTCGAATATTTGCAAAATCAATCTCCTGAAATACAATGATTTTGTCAATCACATAACGGATTGCCGGTTTCCAGTACACACTCTTTAACATTCCTTCCAATGCTCCCAGTGTCGGAACATCATAGCTGACTCGTTCCACTTTCAATTCCGGTCGCGTAAAGCATGCATAATCTCCTTCCACTATGATTTTAAATCCATATCCCATTGTTTTTCACCTCTTCTTTCATAAAAAATAATCTTGTGCTTCCAATAAAATTCCTAAATTTTCGTCATAATAATCTTCATTTGTCAGACAGTATATTCCCGTACCAAAATCGTCTGCAACATGTTGTTTTATCAACTCATCCAATTCTTTCTTAGTAACTGTACAGGTATACTTTTGCAGCTCCTTCTCATTTTCGATTTTTGTATATCTCAGAGTATCCACCAGTTTTCTGCTCTTTTCATCTCTTGGTACAACAATAGAACATGTCCTATCAGGGATCAGTTCAAATTGTTCTGCATAAGTCTGAAATGGCAGATTTTCAAAAGACCTGCACTTTATATGCATCGTATTTTTCTGAATATTCTCTTGTTTTAAGAAAAACACTTCTTCATAGTATTCTTCAATACATTCCGGCTGTGAAATATCTTTATACTCCGCCAACAAACGTTGCGTAATATTCATCTTGTCATTCTGTGCTTCATTTTCAAATTCAAACACAAAAACTTCACCCTTATCCCGCTTTCCTTCTCTGTTACATCTGCCTCCCGACTGGAGAATACTGTCCAGACCATTCAATTCACGAAAAACGGTATATACATCCAAATCAACTCCTGCCTCAATAAGCGATGTAGAAATAATCGTAATCCTTCTCTCTTCCGGTATATTTCCATCTGGAAAATCTTCATCCAGGCTTTTCAGTTCTTCTCTGATAGCCTGCAGAACTTTTTGTCTGTCATATGCAGTCATATAAGTCGATAAGTGATATTTTCTTCCTGTACACATCTGAAAAAGTTGTCTTGCATTTTTCTTCTTGTTTACGATAATCAATCTGGACGGATACTTTTCACTTTTAGCTAATAGTCCTTCCGGACTTACTTTTCCCATATTGATATATTGACATTTTTGAAACTTTTCAAAAAGCGTCTTATCCTTGATCAAATTTTCGATTCGATTATTTGCCGGTGCATAAAGCTTCAGCAACTTTTCAAAATCAGGCATCGTTGCCGTAAGAAAAACAGCTTCGCTGTTCAGATATTTCGTTATATAGGCAATTCCCTGAAGACATGGCTGTAAATAATCCTGCGGCATCATATGTGCCTCGTCAAAAATCAGAATACTGTCTGCCATATTGTGCAATTTTCGAAGTTTTCCTCTTTTATTTGAATAAATGCTTTCAAAAAACTGTACTGCTGTTGTTATGATAAATGGAGCATCCCAATTTTCTACTGCTATTTTAGCTGCTTCTCGATAATCCTCATTTAAATCCACCTTCTCATCATAAGAAAAAGTTGACTGATGTCTTAAAATCTCCAGATTATTTCCAAAAAGTTTTTCAAAAACCTCTGCTGTCTGATCAATAATACTGTTATACGGGATCACATAGATAATTCTTTTTTTCTTTTTCGCTATTGCTCTTTGCAGTGCTATTTTCGCACTCGCTAATGTTTTTCCACTGCCGGTTGGCATATTTATAAGGTAGATGTGTGCATCTTTTGTACTGTTTCGATATGCCTGCTCCTGCAGCAAGCTTCTCGTCTTCTGCAATTCTGTTTTTACTTCAAACGCCTGTAACTGAACATTTATTTTTTCAAGACACTTTTCAAAATCAGCCTGCAATTTTCTCACTACTTCTGTACTTCTGCAAAACTCCGCGGTGTCTGTTGAATCTGCATCTACCAGACAGGAAAATAAATATCTTGTCAGAAATGTAAACTTATCAATTAACCAATCCGCATTTCTTCCGCAATCCGCAGCAAGAAACTGCTGCCATTTTCGAATATCTAATTCCGGCAGTTCCAGTTCTTGCTTGTAGGCATCGTAATCCTCAAACGTCCTGTTCATTCTGCCTTTCAGACTGTTATCCTCATCATTTCCAAATCCCCCATTTGGGATTCCCGTGTGATGTCCTGCAATGCAATACTGCATCATCAGATTCATTGGCTTTGGATACTTTTCACCCACTGCAATTGCTCCACAGGTTGAATGTTCTACACGAATATTTTCCCCTCGGATTCTTCTTTGAAATCCCTCCTGATACTTTCCGATATCATGTGCTTTTCCTGCCGCATAAGCTAGATCTTCCATTTCCGGAATTGCATATTCTTTGCAAAGATTTGCCGTATTCTCACAATGTTCCCGGACAGTTTGTACCTCATTTGTATACTCATTTCTGTGTGCAATATATATTTCCCCCATATTGCTGTACCCTCCTGTATTCTCATAATTCACTTATACCATTCTTTTTCTTTTATGTCAATTTTTTCTTTATTTAGTTAAATATAATTTACATATCATTATATCTTTTATCAGCTGATCAAAATTTTCAAACACAACTGTGTAAACATATTACCTTCTGACTCGGTACCATAATAAAAATGACCGTATGAAAACTTTTCATTTTCGCATACGATCATCTTTATACTTAACAAAATAATTTCTACTCACATGCACAACCTGTACAGACTTTCCAATTATATTTTATCTTTCCTATTTTTTCAACTGCTTAGTCAAAATCTATCTTAAATCTTACCCGTCAAAAAAGACCAGCACTTTCGCACTGGTCTTTTTCCTTACTTCAACTTTATTTCTTGTTTCTTACTTTGTGATCTTCACGCTTGCCTTCTGGCCTTTTCCTTTCAGCAGTCGTTTGTAGCGTGTCAGTTTCTTCTTCGGTACTTTGATCTTACATTTTTTGTCAATACCTTTGAAGGCCTTGCTTCCGACTTTCTTCAGCTGTGTGGATTTGATCGTGATCTTTTTCAGTTTCTTTGCACCGTTAAATGCATTTGCACCGATCTTGTTTACGTTTTTGCCAATGATAACCTGCGTCAGTTTTTTGTTGTTCTTGAATGCATTCTTTGAGATCTCGGTTACTTTGAAGGTAACGCCGTCAATTTTTACAGTTCCAGGAACGGTAAATTTCTTTTCTGTTGCTTTTCTCGGTTTCACCAGAGCAACGGTTCCGTTCTTTGCATCGGATTTTGTTACTTTGTAGAATCCTCTTCCAACCGGTTTGGTTGTTCCGACAGCAGGTACTTTCTGAGTATTCGGATTTGTGTTTGGCTTTTCTGTTCCAGGCTGTGTGCTTGGTGTTTCCGGCTGTTTATTCGTTTCGGTTTCTTTGCCAGTATCCGGCTCGCTGCCTGCCGCTTTCAGATTCTGCTCTGCTTTTTTCAGGCTGTCCAGTGCTTTGCGGACGTCTGCGGCACTTGCAGTCTTAGAAGCGGCTGCTGCTTTTGCTGCTGCCAGTGCATTCTGGAATGCATTCCA
>NZ_JBKVNQ010000082.1:0-9202 GCF_046967715.1 Hominisplanchenecus sp. | reverse complement strand
CTGACCGGGCTTTTTATCACAAAGACAAGGCTGAATATGTTTACCTTTGTGGCGATCATGGGGTGTATCCCGGCAGCCAGAGCAGCAACCGGGTTTATCATGATGCTGATGCAAAAACCGGCATCGGAAGCATTAAAAGAAAAGATCGAGCAGGTAAACGAAAATGTACGGATCTTATATGATATGACCTTTACTGCTTATCAGAAAACAGTTCCGGTTGATGCAGTTGCCGTGAGCGGGACGCAGGTGATCGGTTATGTGAGCAGTGAAAAAGCGGATCTTTCGTTTGGAGAAGAACACATCCGGGAGATTTTAAAGAACAATAAATGCAAATCGGTCGGTGTGAAACTGTTCCGGGAGGAAAAACGTTTTCTGGATCAGTTAAAGCAGATGAACCAGAAACAGAGTGAACATGAGACGACGGGCAGCCGGAAGGCAGAATATATCTGCGACGTGCTGCGTGCGATCGTACTTTAACAAAATCAGGCAGCAAAGAGGATTGCGAATATCCGCCTGACAACAGTAAAATACCGGGAAAGGAAAAGCAATGAGAGAACTTGTGATCTCAAAGTACGAGGCAGGGCAGCGTTTTGATAAATTTCTCGCAAAATATATGGAACTGGCACCGAAAAGCTTTTTCTATAAGATGATGCGAAAGAAAAACATCACGCTGAACGGTAAAAAAGCAGCAGGAAATGAAAAACTGGAAAATGGAGATACAGTGAAACTGTTTCTCTCTGAAGAGACGATCGAAGGATTCCGGGAAAAGAAAAAAAGAGCCGTACATACCGGGGCAAAGCTGGATATTCTCTATGAAGATGAGCAGGTCATGCTGATCAACAAGCCGGCAGGGATGCTCTCGCAGAAGGCGGAAAAAGGCGATATTTCCATGGTGGAGCATCTGATTTCCCATCTTCTGGATACCGGCGAAGTGACCGAAGAAATGTTAAAAACATTCCGGCCGTCCCTGTGCAACCGTCTGGACCGCAATACGAGCGGAATCGTGGCAGCGGGCAAGACGCTGCAGGGTTTGCAGATGCTCTCAGGGCTTTTCAAAGAACGTACCCTGCACAAATATTACCTTTGTATCGTAAAAGGCATGATCAAAGAAGAACAGGATGTCAGAGGATGGCTTCTGAAAAACGAAAAGACCAACCAGGTCAGAATTTTCAAAAACGAGACAAAGGATGCCAGACCGATCCACACAAAATACCGTCCGCTTGCAGACAATGGGCAGGAGACGCTTCTGGAGATCGAGCTTCTGACAGGACGTACACATCAGATTCGTGCCCATTTGTCCTATATGGGACATCCGATCTTCGGTGATCCGAAATACGGAGACGCAGTGTTGAATAAAAAACTGACTTCCGGGTACGGACTTCACATGCAGCTTCTGCATGCCTGGCATCTGGTATTTCCAGAGCTTTCCGGTGATTTTGAAGGACTTTCCGGTAAAAGCATCTACGCTCCGGCACCGAAGCAGTTTGTGAGTATTGCACAGAAAAGAGGACTTGGAACATGGGAACATGGAATTCCAGAGGTTTAAGAGGGTCCGCACTTGAGGAACTGATCAACCGCACGAACGAACAGTATCGCGAGAAAGGGCTGGCACTGATCCAGAAGATCCCGACTCCGATCACGCCGATCAAGATCGACAAAGAAAAGCGTCATATCACGCTGGCGTATTTTGATCAGAAAAGTACGGTCGATTATATCGGGGCAGTGCAGGGAATCCCGGTCTGCTTTGATGCAAAAGAATGTGCGTCAGATACCTTTGCTCTCCAGAATATCCATCCGCATCAGGTCGCTTTTATGCAGGATTTTGAAAAACAGGGCGGGATCGCCTTTCTGCTGATCTATTATACCGGAAGAAATCTGATCTTATATCTTCCGTTTAAGGATATGATACGGTTCTGGGAACGGGCACAGAATGGAGGACGCAAAAGTTTCCGTTTTGAAGAAGTAGATCTTTCCTATCAGATTGAAGCCGGACACGGCGTATTTGTACCGTATCTGGAGGCGATTCAAAAAGATTTGGATGCCAGGGATTGACAGAAATCAGAATTGAGCATATAATAACATCTGATTTTGCATGATAATTAGGTAACACGTTAATACAATAAAGTGAAACAGATGGAGAATTTGAAGGATCTAATGCATGATTTTATACGGTAATGCCGATATTTACATGACGGGATTATTGCATATTCTCAGAAAGAGCAAGGGCAGAAGAGAATGGAGGAACCTATGGAACAGAGACTGCTGCACACACCGGAGGGCGTGCGTGATATCTACAGCGGAGAGTACGCCAGAAAGAAAGCACTTTTACAGAAACTGCACAGAGTCGTAGAGGGTTACGGTTACTGTGATATTGAGACACCGACCTTTGAATATTTTGATGTATTCAGCAGAGAGATCGGAACGACTCCGTCCAAAGATCTGTATAAATTTTTTGACCGCGAGGGAAACACCCTTGTACTTCGCCCAGATATGACACCGGCGATCGCCAGAGCCTATGCAAAATATTTTTCCAATGAGGAACTGGGTGTCCGACTTTCTTACATGGGAAATACGTTTGTAAACAACTCAAGCCTTCAGGGACATTTAAAAGAAATGACACAGCTCGGTGCGGAGCTGATCGGGGACGGCAGCGTGGAAGCCGATGCCGAGATCACGGCAATGATCGTAGAGATGCTGCTGGCAGCCGGACTTACCGAATTTCAGGTGAGCATCGGACATGTAGAGTTCTTCCAGAGCCTGCTTGCAGAGGCCGGTGTTGACAAAGCTACCGAGCAGGAACTTCGCAGACTGATCACCAACAAAAACAATTTCGGTGTCGAGACACTGCTTGAAGAGCGGAACATGAATGAAAAGCTGACGAACCTGTTCAAACGCCTTCCGCAGATGTTTGGAAACATCGAAGTGCTCGATCAGGCAGAGAGTATGACTGATAATACACAGGCTCTGGCGGCGATCGCCCGCCTGCGTAAACTGTATGAGATCATCCGCAAATATGGATATGAGAAATATATTTCCTTTGACCTTGGTATGCTTGGAAGCTACGGTTATTATACCGGCGTACTGTTTCGTGCCTACACGTTCGGAACGGGAGATGCCGTTGTAAAAGGAGGGCGTTACGATCAACTGATGGGATATTTTGGAAAGCCGGCAGCATCGATCGGATTTGTCGTGCAGGCAGATGAGCTTTTAAATGCACTTTCCAGACAGAAGATTGCGGTTCCGGTCGAAGAAGGACCGACGCTGGTTCTCTATGACAGTTTCGTCCGTGATCAGGCGATCGAAGCATCCATTCAGATCCGCAGGGACGGAGGAAAGGCAGCTCTGATGAGAAGAATAGAAGGTTATCCGCTTTCTTTCTACAGCGCCTATGCGAAACGAAATGCACTTGAGAAGGTTGTTTATTTTGCAGCGGACGGAAACGTACAGACAGTGAAACCGCAGGAGGAAAAAGCATGAGATATCTGACATTTGCACTGGGAAAAGGACGGCTCGCAAAGAAAACACTGGAGCTGTTTGAGAAAATTGGGATCACCTGCGAGGAGATGAAGGACAAAGATTCCAGAAAACTGATCTTTGTCAATGAAGAGCTGAAACTGCGTTTCTTTCTTGCAAAAGGACCGGATGTGCCGACTTATGTCGAATACGGTGCAGCTGATATCGGTATCGTAGGCGAAGATACCATTTTAGAAGAACAGCGGAAACTGTATGAAGTTCTGGATCTTGGATTCGGAAAATGCCGGATGTGTGTCTGCGGACCACAGTCTGCGGCAGAACTTCTGAAACATCAGGAGCAGATCCGCGTGGCAACCAAGTATCCGCATATTGCAAAAGACTATTTTTATAATAAAAAACACCAGACAGTAGAAATCGTCAAACTGAACGGTTCGATCGAGCTGGCACCGATCGTCGGACTTTCCGATGTGATCGTCGATATTGTGGAGACCGGTTCCACACTTCGCGAAAACGGTCTGGTCGTACTCGAAGAAGTATGCCCGTTATCTGCCAGAGTGGTAGTCAACCAGGTGAGCATGCGTATGGAAAATGAAAGAATTACAAAGATTTTGACAGATCTGAAATCTGTGATCAAACAGGAGGCATAAAAGAATGCGTACAATAGCACTTACAGAGGAAACCAGAAAAAACGTGCTTGAGAATCTGCTGAAACGCAGCCCGAGCAGCTATGGAAAATTCGAGGATGCTGTGGCAGAGATCGTTGAGAATGTACGAAACAACAAAGATGCGGCAGTGTTTGAATATACGAAAAGATTTGACGGTGCCAATATCAACGCCGGAAACATCAAAGTGACAAAAGAAGAGATTGACGAAGCTTACGAACAGGTTGATCCGTCTCTTCTGGATGTTATCAGAAAAGCACTGGTCAACATTCGTGAATATCACGAAAAACAGAAAAAATACAGCTGGTTTGACAGCAAACCGGACGGAACCATGCTTGGACAGAAAGTCATGCCGCTTGCAAAAGTCGGTGTCTATGTTCCGGGTGGAAAAGCAGTTTATCCTTCTTCTGTTCTGATGAATGTTGTACCGGCAAAAGTGGCAGGTGTGGAGAAGATCATCATGACGACCCCTTGCGGAAAGGACGGAAAAGTGTATCCGTCCACACTTGTTGCCGCTATGGAGGCAGGAGCCGATGAGATCTACAAAGTGGGTGGTGCCCAGGCGATTGCAGCTCTGGCATTCGGAACCGAGAGTATACCAAAAGTAGACAAGATCGTAGGTCCTGGAAACATCTATGTGGCACTTGCCAAAAAAGCTGTTTACGGACATGTCAGCATTGATTCCATCGCCGGACCGAGCGAGATCCTGGTACTGGCAGATGAGACAGCCAATCCGCATTATGTGGCAGCCGATCTGCTCTCTCAGGCAGAACACGACGAGATGGCTTCTGCGATCCTGGTAACGACAAGCCGTGACTTTGCAGATAAAGTTTCCGAAGAGATCGAAGGCTATTTAAAAACTCTCTCAAGAAGCGAGATCATCCGCAAATCACTGGACAATTATGGCTACGCACTGGTTGCAGAGACGATGGACGAGGCGATTGAGACTGCAAACGAGATCGCATCTGAGCATCTGGAGATCGTGACGGCCAACCCGTTTGAAGTAATGATGAAGATCCGCAACGCCGGAGCCATCTTTATCGGAGAATACAGCAGCGAACCGCTGGGCGATTATTTTGCCGGACCAAACCACGTACTGCCGACCAACGGAACTGCAAAATTCTTCTCCCCGCTTGGCGTAGATGACTTTATCAAACGTTCCAGCATCATCTATTATTCAAGAGAGGCACTCAAAGATATCCACAAAGATATCATCCAGTTTGCCGAGGCAGAAAAACTGACGGCACATGCAAATTCGATCCGTGTCCGGTTTGAAGAGGAAGATGCCAATGAGTAGGACAGCCACCATCACCCGGACAACAAAAGAAACGGATATCGCAATGACGCTTTCCCTTGACGGAAGCGGAAAATCCAAGATCAGTACCGGCATCGGATTTTTTGACCATATGCTGGACGGATTTACCAGACATGGGCTGTTTGATATGAAACTTTCCGTAAAAGGAGATCTCTATGTGGACTCCCACCACACGATCGAAGATACCGGGATCGTGCTCGGCAATGCGATCCGCGAGGCAGTCGGTGACAAAAAAGGCATAAAACGCTACGGACATTTCATTCTTCCGATGGATGAGTGCCTGGTCGTGTGTGCCGTCGATCTGTGCGGAAGACCGTATTTATCCTTTGATGATGTATTTACCGTACCGAAATGCGGGGATATGGACACCGAAATGGTACGTGAATTTTTCTATGCTGTTTCCTATGCGGCAGCAATGAATCTGCATATAAAAGTCTTGACACCCGGAAATAATCATCATATGATGGAAGCAATGTTCAAAGCATTTGCGAAAGCACTGGACATGGCGGTTGGAATGGATAGCCGCATTACAGATGTGCTTTCGACGAAAGGAAGTTTATAATGCAGAAGAAAATTGTGGTACATATGTATCTGAAAAACGGGAAAGCAGTGACCGGTTTTGACGGAAAAGAATTGCTTGAAGATGGCGATGTGATGAGTATTGCCCAGCATTACAGCAACAACGGGGCAGATGAGCTTCTGATCTTTGATCTGTCGGATGACGATGCAGATCACGAGCAGTCTCTCAATCTGATCCGCCAGATCAGCCGGGTGATCGATATCCCGATGAGTGGCGGCGGCCATATTAAAAATCTGGAAGATGTGAAAAAGCTTCTCTACGCAGGATGCCAGCAGGTTTTCTTAAATTATGCCAAAGCAGCCAATATTGAACTGACAGAAGAAGTATCCAAACGTTTCGGAAAAGAAAAAATCGCGATCTGTACAGACAGTTTTGCACAGCTGCAGGCAAACAAGGCGAGGGTAAATGAATATACCTCCCGTGTGATCCTGCTCTGCGATGAAGTGGATGTGCGTACAACTGCCCGCCTTGTAGAAGTGCCGGTACTTCCGGTTTCCACACGTGCAGACCGTCACGGCCTGCTGAAGCTTCTGATGCTCGACAATATCTGCGGTGTCTGCGGAGATACATTCTCTGATCTGAATGAAGATCTGATGGCAGCCAAGCTGGAAGCGAAAAAGCATGGCGTTGAGATCAATACGTTCGAGAGCAAGATGAGCTGGAATGAGCTGAAACTGAACTCCGACGGCATGATCCCGGTTGTTGTGCAGGACTACAAAAATCTGGAAGTGCTGATGGTCGCTTATATGAACCGTGAAGCTTTTGAAAAGACTGTGGAGTCCGGAAAGATGACCTACTGGAGCAGGAGCCGCAACGAACTGTGGCAGAAAGGTGCGACCTCCGGACATGTCCAGTATGTCAAACAGCTTTCCATCGACTGCGACAACGATACCATCCTGGCAAAGGTGCAGCAGATCGGTGCCGCATGCCATACCGGGAACCGCAGCTGTTTCTACCGTGAGATCTTAAAGAAAGATTACCATGAGACCAATCCGGCGATCGTTTTCGACCATCTCTATAAGCTGATCGAGGATCGCAAACAGCATCCGAAAGAAGGATCTTACACCAACTACCTGCTTGAACAGGGCATTGACAAGATCCTCAAAAAAGTCGGAGAAGAAGCGACGGAGATCATCATTGCAGCGAAAAACCCGAATCCGGAGGAGATCAAGTACGAGATTTCCGATTTTCTGTACCATGTGATGGTACTGATGTCTGAACGCGGTGTGACTTGGGATGATATCACCAGAGAGCTTGCAAACCGCTAAGGGTATGATTTTGATATAACCGAATAAAACCCCGCCTTTTTGCATAGCGTATAGCAGAAAGGCGGGATTTTTATGCATACAGGCTTAAGTGAAGAGCAGAGACGGCAGATCGAAAAGATGCGGCGGCAGAGCGGCCGTATGCCGGTTTACCGGAAAACGGCAGAAAAAGTGAATGATTTTTCAGAAAAAACAGAAGAACTTCCACAGAACGGGAGTTCTTTTTTTACACGCCTTCTGGCGGCAATGCTGCTGCTGGCACTGTTTTTGCAGTTTCATTTGAGCGGCAGTTCGATCTTTGGATATAACAGCCGGGAGGCAGTTACGGCGGTCAGTCAGAGCATAGACTTGCAGAAAGTGGCAGATTCTGTTAGAATAAAATAATATGTGGGTCAGAACGTCATGGATTTCAGACTCGCGAAACAGGAGAAAGCATAAATAAATACAGGTAATATAAGCATCAGGAGGAACCACATGGGGAATAAACAAAGGGGAAAAATGAAAAGACTGCTTGTGGCAGCACTTGCGGCGTGCATGGCATTTCCGGCAAGTCTTCCGGCACAGGCAGCAGGCACGGTACACGGCAAAAAGGTCGGCTGGATACAGAAAGAAGGGCAGACGTACTACTGTGATCCATCTACTCTGCAGAATGTATGCGGCAAATGGCAGCTGATCGGCAAAAATTACTATTATTTTGACCAGCTGGGCAGATTGATCCGCAACAAATGGGTTGGAAATTATCACGTCGGCGACAACGGAGCCCTGGAAAAAAACAAGTGGATCGGCAAATATTTTGTCGGTGAAAACGGAAAGTGGATCAAGAAATTCAAGGGCGGCTGGTATAAGATCAACAAAAAGTGGTATTATTATACAAAAGAAGGCGTAAAGAAAACCGGCTGGTTAAAGTACAAAGGTAATAAGTACTATCTGGATAAAAACGGTGTGCGTCTGACCAAGTGGCAGAAGATCAAGAATACCACCTACTATTTTACGAAAAAAGGTAAACAGCGGAGTACTTCCTGGAAAAAGAAAGGCGGCTGGTATTACCCGACCAGCACGACCGGCTCGGTGTACAAAGGCGAGCGTATGAACACGGGAAGCCGCCTGACAGCAACCAAGATCGAGTACCGCACTTCCACGCTCAAAGTCATCCTTCGCAAACACAGAGCGTACAGCACCTGCTACTGGACTGCGGATATTAAGATCAACAATCCAAACCAGATGTTTTCGGCATTTTCCTATGGGACGTATGGCGGAACAAGAGAGACGACTTCGCATGCGGTAAAACGCACCAAATCGATCATCGGCATCAATGCCAGTGCTTTTTCCTATTCGGACGGCAGACCTTGTTTTGATGCAGTGAAGATCCAGAAAGGCAAGATCTACAACCGTGCAGGCGGTACAAGCTATTCCAACTGTGCCGTTCTGTGGGACGGAACCATGTTTACGCCGGAAGTACATCTTTCCGCCGAAGATCTGGTGGAAATGGGCGTAAAAGACAGCTACAATTTCGGACCGCCGCTGATCGAAAACGGCAAAAAAGTTACATACAATATGGCAAATTCTGCAAACGACTGGTCACTGATGTTCTATAAAGATCCAAGAAGTGCCGTCGGTATGGTAGAGAAAGGCCATTACATTCTACTCGTTGCAGACGGAAGAGGGATCGGCGGTTCCCTCGGACTTACCAGAACCGAGATGCAGAATATTTTCAAAAGCTACGGCTGTACCTACGCCTACAATATGGACGGCGGCGGATCAGCAACCCTTGCTTACCGCGGAACGGTGTTGAACCATCCATCCGACGGAGCAGAGCGGGCATGTGGAGATTTCCTGCTGTTCAAAGAATAAGAGGTAAAGAACAGCTGAATAAAACTTATAAAAGTATATAAATAACTGTTGAATT
>NZ_JBKVNQ010000081.1:0-9283 GCF_046967715.1 Hominisplanchenecus sp. | reverse complement strand
TCCATGATCTGATTGTAAGCTTCCTTGATCTCTGCATCGGATTTTCCGTCTTTACCCAGGATTTCTTCTGCATGGGCAACTGCATCCTGCAATGCTTTTGCAGTGTCATCGGTATACTTGCCGCTGTTCTTTTCCAGAAGCTCGTTTGCTGCATCTGTCAGTTCTCTTAAGGAACGGATATCTGCTCTTTCCATCAGTGCCTGCATGCTGTCTGCGATCGCATTTGCTGCTGCATCTGCTTCTTCCTGAGTTGCATCTGCTTTTGCCAGAATTTCTTTTCCGGCTTTTACTGCTGCTTCCAGTGCGGAAACATCTGCATAATCTCCCGGATTTGCCAGAGTCTTTTCTGCTACTTCAATGATTGCTTCCAGATGTACCTTGTTTGTGCCGTATTCCATAGCATTGATCGCCTGTGTCATCTGAATGATGGCTGTCTGGATCTCAGAATCCGTTGCATTTTCTTTATCCAGAACTGCTTTTGCTGCTGCAAGGGCTGTTCTCATGGTTTCTGCACTTTCTGCTGTGTATTCAGAAAGATCCTGACTTGCCCATGCCTGGTACAGTTTTTCCAGATTTTCAATGTATTCAGACTGTCTTACAAAATGCAGCCAGTTCAGGTTGGAACCGCTCTCTGTGAACTCGATACGGAGTGTATGAACTCCTGCTTCCAGTTTGATCTGCTGTGCTTCCAGTGTGGTCCATTTCTGCCATCCGCCGGTGTTGACTGCCTTGAAACTTGCAATCTTTGTGCCGTCTGCCAGAATATCAAATGCTCCGCCGCCTGCATTGGATGCAGAACGTGCAGACAGGCTGTAAGTTCCGCTCTTGGCAACGTTGATCTGATACTGTGTCCATGCTCCTGCATCACAGTAACCGAGGTCTTTTCCGCCATCTTCGTCAGATGTATTTTCGCCCCTTGCCGTCTGTGACCAGAGAATATTTTCTGCTGCTTTAAAGTATGTGTCATCACCGATGTCTACTGTCACCGGATTGAGGATCTTTTCTTTAAAGATGTTCACTTTCATGATCATCTTCACAAGACGTTCTGCACAGTCTTCCAGATCAGAACGTTTCAGGATGCCTTTCTTCAGGGCCGCTTTTAAAGTTGCCGGAGAACCGCTTGGCATTTTGACATCATTTCCCGCCAGGACTTCTCTTGCATGATTGGAGTTGTTGCCCCAGTCTGTCATAAAGATTCCTTCATATCCCCATTCACCGCGGGTGATGTTTGTCAGGAGATCTTTATTTTCAGATGTTTCGATTCCGTTTAAGAAGTTATAAGAAGTCATAATGCTCCAAGGCTGTGCTTCTTTGACTGCAATTTCAAAACCTTTCAGGTAGATTTCACGCAGTGCACGTTCACTGACTCTGGAATCGCTGCTGTTTCGGTTTGTCTCTTTGTTGTTTGTTGTAAAATGCTTCAGTGTAATGGAAACGCCTTTTGACTGGCAGCCTTCTGTGATTGCAGCAGCCATTTTTCCGGTAATCAGAGGATCTTCGGAATAGTACTCAAAGTTACGTCCGCAAAGCGGATCTCTGTGGATATTCATACCAGGTGCAAGCCAGATATCAATACCATTGTTGTGTGCTTCCACTGCTGCCGCTTTTCCTACCTGCTTCACCAGATCTACATCCCAGGTACTTGCAAGAAGTGTGGAGATCGGCCATGCAGTACAGGTTGTACCGATACGGATACCCTGCGGACCATCTGCTGTCATCGCATTTGGAATACCGTATTCCATCAGATTTCCCATACCGCCGGTATTTGCAACACCGGTATTTGTCTGACCACCCATCAGTCCGCAGAGCTGGTCATCACTTAACTGTGCCAGGAAATCATCCATAAGTTCCGGATTATTATAAACATCCACCAGCATGATCTTGCCGCTGTCTGCCGGTTCAGAAGCTGGTGTATCTTCGGCTGTACGGGCTTTTTTTGCTGCCGCACTCTTCAGGCTCTGTGTTGCTGTCTGTTTCTTTTCTACAAGAATATAATCGATATTCGGGTATTTATCCTTTTCGGATGCCCTCAGTGTGAGGATGCTGTGTCCTTTCGGAAGGGTTACGGTAACCGGTTCCAGATTTTCGAAATTGTACCATTCATTCTTTTCGCCGTCACCTGTCTGTTTTGCATTGATCGTTGCCGGGAATTTCGTTCCGTCTACTTCCATACCTGGATCAAAATCGAATGCCGCACGGCCATTTGCCACATTTAATATCACATTATAATCTCCGGCTTCTTCAACATTCAGATAGTAGCTCACATAGTTTCCGGCATAATTCATATAAGCCAGGCAAGTCCCTGTGTAATCATCTTTTGTAAAGTTTTCGGTGCGTACTGCGTTGTTGCCTGTCGTACCGGCTGCATCGTATTTTTCTGCCTCAATCTTGTTCGCACCTTCTGCTTTGATGACTTTATTGTACAGTTCCTCCTGATCGCCAACACGTCTGAACAGTATATAATCATAGTTTGGATTATTTTTATTTGCCGTGAAACGAACCAGGTTCACGCCCTTGTCAAGATTGATGTAAAATGGTTCACATTCTTCAAAATTATACCACTCGGAAGCACCATTTCCATCACCGGTCTGCTGTGCATTAAATGAAATACCCGGCTGCTGCTGACCGTTTACTGCAACGGTAAAACAGTTTTGGATCTCTGTATAGCCATTTGCCATACACATGATCACTTCATATTTGCCGGCCTCTTCTGCGGTCAGCTCATATTCCATGTATCTGCCTGCTTCATTTAAATATGCCAAGCATTTTTTCATCTGCAGATTATCATCATAAAATGTTTCCATACTCAGATTTCCGGAAGAATTCAGGAAGTTCTCTGCTTCTACTTTTGTCGTTCCTTCTGCCGGAACCGTGTAATGCGGATTCATTTCATCTGAATTCGTCTTGAGATCTTCGTATGTGCCGTTTGCCAGAAGTCTCTTCTTCAGCTGAACCGGTGCACACTGCTGTGAAAGCTGCTCGGTAACTTCAGTATCTTCTACTTTATAGGTATAACGTACGCCATGTTCTCCGGCATCTTTGATAGAATTGCCGACGTAGATCTTGTAATCTCCGGCTTCCATAATGTATGCGGATTTCTGAACTTTTCCGGTGTCATCGTAACTTGACATATCACTGATCGCATACGTCATTGTCAGCTCCTGTGATTCGCCCGGCTGCAGCAGTTTTGTCTTTGCAAACGCTGCCAGCTCTTTTCCAGGTTTGCCCAGCTCTCCCTGCGGGGCTGAGAAATAAACCTGCACGACCTGTTTGCCGGCTACCTTTCCGGTATTCGTAACAGTCGCTGTCGTAACCATATTTTCTCCGTCTACTTTGACGTTTACATTGTCTGTTTTAAAAGTTGTGTAGGATAATCCATATCCAAAATCGTAATTCACTTTCGTATACTCTGGATCAAAAGTTTCAAAAAAACGATATCCGACAAACACATCTTCTTCATAATTTACATAAGAATTTGATTCATAAAATGTATTGGAACTTGGATAATCCTTATAATCTTTCGCAAATGTATCCACAAATTTACCCGATGGGTTTACATCTCCAACCAGCACGTCTGCTGTGGCAAGTCCACCTTCCATACCTGCCTGCCATGCCATCAGCACAGAATCGATACCCGGAATGTCTTTGATCCATTCCGTATCCAGAACGGCACCGACATTCAATACAACAACGGTCTTTTTAAATTTCGCTGCCACTCGTGTCAGAAGCTCTGTCTCTGCATCTGACAGATAGTAGTCACCTTTTGATGCACTGCGGTCGCTTCCCTCCGAAGAATAACGTCCGATCGTCACAATTGCGGTGTCTGCATTTTCTGCCGCAGCATTTAACA
This sequence comes from Hominisplanchenecus sp., assembly GCF_046967715.1. Lineage (NCBI taxonomy): Bacteria > Bacillati > Bacillota > Clostridia > Lachnospirales > Lachnospiraceae > Hominisplanchenecus > Hominisplanchenecus sp. Next base: position 5,433 of record NZ_JBKVNQ010000081.1, on the reverse strand, counting down.
TATCATCGGTAACCGTAATATTTGCATCGTTTTTAATGCCTTTTTCACTGACCTGTTCCGTATAAAAATCTACCAGCGGCTGATAGAGGGTGACCTTTCCTTCTTCTTCCTTGATCTGCATCCCCTGGAGAATGTTGTGCGTATAATCCACATTCGTTGCACCGCTTCCTCCGCCGCCTCGTACATAATCAATCATTGCACGCCCAAACATGGCAACTTTTTCGCCCTGTGCCAATGGCAGTGCACCATCATTTTCCATCAGAACCATACCTTCACCTGCCACCTGTCTGGACAGATCAATATGCTCCTGCGGCGATTTCGCCTGTACATTCAGAATACCGGCTGCCGGTATCGCTGCAGCAACCATTGCTGTCGAAAGAATGGCTGCCATAATCTTTCTAAATCTCATCTTCATATGATTTCTCTCCCTTCTGCCAGAATTTCGCTCCTTCTGGATTCAATCAGGTTCATGCTTTCCACAGGCAATTCTTTTCTCTTCCCTCCTTCTCACTTTTGTACTCGACAGTGCCTTTCTGTCTGATTTTCGTTCTCAATGTTTATACATTTTACCATGTTTGATTTATTTTTTCTATGTAATTTTATACGATTTACCACTATTTTTTTATTTTTTGTTTTAAATTCTTATATATTTTGTACAAAATTGTTTTCTGTTTTTCATGTTCCAAAACGTATGCGAACGCAAAAAAAAAGGGGGGTCTCCCCCCCTTGACGTTTACTGATTGATGACAGCCTGGATCTGTTCCATCAGCTGATCGTAATTTGCCTGATCATCGATTCCTCCCATCAGAGGCTCGCCTACGATATTTCCGTCTTTATCTACAAGAACTGTTGTAGGAAATGCCATAATGCTGCTGGCATATTTTCCAATTGCTGAATCTGAAGCAACCGTCAGGTTTTTGTAGGAAGCACCCTGTGCTTTTAAAATTTCCTGTGCTTCTTTGATTCCGTCCTCATTGTTATCTAACGTGTCTGTATTGATGCCGACAACTTCTCCGCCCATTGTCTTAAGTGTTTCATTTAATTCATTCAGTTTGGAAAGTTCTTCAACGCATGGCTTACAACCGCTGAACCAGAAGTTTACAACGGTGACCTTGTTATTCTTGAAAACGCTTTCATCGACATCCTTTCCATCCAGATCTTTTCCCGTGAAATCCTGGAATAAGCTGATAGATTCATCTGATTCTGAGGATCCACCATTGGCAGAATCCGCTTCTGCAATCTCTTTTTCAATCGCTGCAAGCTCTTCTTCAATGCCGCGGATCGTCTCAATGTCTTTGCACAGCGTATCATATTCTTCTTCCGTGAAAGAATCTTTATTAGATTCAACGGTGCCTGCAAGGACATCTGCATAGTTTTCACTCAGGCTCTCACCGGCACTGTTCTTGTTCATAAGACCAAATACCTTGTCCCAGGCATCTTTGTGGTCAGCAAAAATCTGATTTTCCTGCTGATAAAGGTCATCTCTTTTTTTGCTTTGTTCATCCATGCCTGCGGTATCTGCCGTGGAAGCAGATTCCTGTTTTTTATTGTCTGCTGACGGAGCCTGATTGTTGCCACAGCCTGTAAAAGCCAGAAGTACGGATACTGCAAGTGATGCAGCGATTACTTTTTTGAATTTGTTTTTCATGATTTTAAATCTCCTTTTCCATTTGATTTTTCTGATTGATCGTCAGCCTGTTTTTTCTTTGAAAATCCGTAATGATAGCATACTGCATCCACCGGACAGGCTTTCATACATTCTCCGCAGCGGATACACTCCGGATGGTTTGGTGTTTCTGTTACTTTGACGTCCATTTTGCAGGCCCGGATGCATTTCCGGCATCCTATGCATTTTTCGTGGTCCACCTGGATTTTAAGAAAGGATACTCTGTTGAACAGAGAGTAGATGGCACCAAGCGGACAGATCCATTTACAGAACGGACGGTAAAACAGAACACTCAGGACAATGAAAAGCACAAGGATCGTAAACTTGAATGTAAAAAGGTGTCCAAGTGCAGCACGGATTCCTGAATTTGCAAGGGCGAGCGGAAGTGCACCCTCGAGGACGCCCTGTGGGCATATGTACTTACAGAAAAACGGATCTCCCATGCCAAGTGAATTTGTTACAAATGCCGGAAGCAGTATAACAAAGACAACCAGGATCACGTATTTCAGATACCGCAGAGGTTTCATCTTTGCAGTGGAAAACTTTTTGCCCGGAATCTTATGCAGCAGATCCTGAAACCATCCGAACGGGCAGAGAAAACCACAGATAAACCGTCCCAGCAGAACTCCCAGCAAGATAAAAAAGCCTGTGATATAATAGGTGAACTTAAACTTTGAAGAACCGACTACAGCCTGAAAAGCTCCGATCGGACAGGCACCTGTGGCGGCCGGACAAGAGTAGCAGTTCAGTCCCGGCACACACATTGTCTTTGCTTTTCCCTGATAAATTTTCCCTTTAAACAGATTCGGGATGTGAATGTTTGTAAGCAGCACTGCAGCTGCCTGGATCCATCCGCGGAAACGGGCTGGAATGTTTTTGGCTGATTTTATTTTTTTATCCAATTCCGACACACTCCATACATATTTTTATTGCCTTACTAAGTACAACTGCAGATTCCCCGCGGAAAATTCCGGCAAGAAAAAACAGCATACCTGCTGCAAGCAAAAGAATCTGTGTTGCTTTTTCTGATTTCATCAAGACACTCCTTTCCTTATTTACAGTCCTTTTATTGACCTTTCGATGATTGCATTATACAATAACAGGTGTAAAATTTCTGTTAAGAAAAGAGAGAAAAAATTGAGATTATTAGTTGTTGAAGATGAAAAAAAATTATGTGATATGATTGCAAAAAGCCTGCATCAGGCCGGTTATGAAGTGGATACGTGCAATGACGGAGAAGAGGCACTTGAGATGATCTGTGCGGAAATGTACGATCTGATCGTACTTGACCTTAACCTTCCGGGAATGGACGGAATGGATATCCTCAGAGAACTTCGCAAAGAAAATGAAGAGACAAAGGTACTGATCCTTTCTGCAAGAAGTCAGATCGCAGATAAAGTTGAAGGGCTGGATGCCGGAGCAAATGACTATATGGAAAAACCATTTCATCTGCTGGAACTGGAAGCTCGTGTCAGAAGTCTGACCAGAAGAAAATTTGTACAGAAAAATGTCTGTCTGGAATGCGGTGCTCTTCGTTTCAACACAAGAGAACGAACAGCGTATGCAAAAGAGACCCCTGTTGCACTGACAAGAAAAGAGAATGGGATCCTGGAATATCTTCTTCTGAACCAGGGGCGGCCGGTCAGTCAGGAAGAACTGATCGAACATGTCTGGGATTCTTCTGTGGACAGTTTCAGTGGTTCGATCCGGGTCCATATGTCTTCTCTCCGGAAAAAGCTGAAGGCAGAACTTGGTTACGATCCGGTCGTAAATAAGATCGGAGAGGGTTATAAAATAGGAGGAAATGACAAAACATGAGAAAAATATCACTCCAGTGGAGACTGACGATCCTTACTACGGTGCTGATCACGGTATTGTGCGGATGTCTTACGTTTTTCCTGTATAAGAACGGAGTTTATTATTTTAACACGCTTCAGGAAACCGTGACGGATCAGAACGGGACACCCGATGCGATCTACATTGATATTCCGGATGATGAATGGGATGATTTTGCAGCACAGTTTTCCATGAAAGTCTATCATTCAAAATCCGCTTACAGAAATCAAAGCCTTTTGATCACTGCTCTTGTAGCACTGTTTGGCGGAGCCGTGACGTATTTTGTCAGCGGCCGGGCACTGAAGCCGCTCAGAGAATTCTCAGAAACCGTAGAAAAAGTTCAGGCACAGAATCTGACGGATTGTACGATCGGAGAAAATAAGATTACAGAACTGGACAGACTCCGCAGTTCTTATAACAAAATGCTTCTGCGGCTTTCGGAATCATTCGAGACGCAGCGTCAGTTCACCGGAAATGCAGCACATGAGCTGCGGACTCCTCTGGCATTAATCCAGGCACAGCTAGATCTCTATCACACAACAAGCCATCCTGAGTGTGACGCTGCAGCACAAGAGACGATCCAGATGGTAACAGAACAGAACGAGCGTCTTACCAGGCTGGTCCGGACACTTCTTGACATGAGCGAGCTGCAGAGCGTGGCACGTAATGACAAGATCGAACTTCACAGTCTGATTGAGGAAGTACTGACTGATCTGGAACCTCTGGCACAGGAAAAAAACGTTGAACTGATCCAAAAAAACCAGAACCTGAGGGATGAAAAGGCAGAAAACAAAACTGCTGATCTGATCCTGACAGGAAGTGATATCCTGATCTACCGGATGCTTTATAATCTTGTGGAGAATGCGATCAAATATAATCACACCAATGGAAACGTTACCGTATCAGCAGTCCGCATGAAGAATACCGTTGTTCTTACTGTTGCAGATACGGGAAACGGAATTGAGGAATCGTTCCGGGAACAGATCTTTGAACCCTTCTTCCGGATAGACAAATCAAGAAGCCGGGAACTTGGCGGTGTAGGTCTCGGGCTTGCACTGGTACGTGAGATTGTCCGGGTGCATGACGGAACGATCGAAGTTCATGGAAATGAGCAGGGCGGAACGACATTTGAAATAACGATGGGTTTGTAAGAAAAATAGAACAGGCAGCATGGAACAAAAGTCAAAAATGGTATGAATACGCCAAAAATATTTCATATATCTGAGGAGGTAAAACATGGACGAAAGATTACAGAAACAACTGGATTTTGCACTGGAAATTGATAAGGAGAAAAATATTTTCCGACAGACACATCTGTCTGGTCACGGACGCAATGAAAACGATGCGGAACATGCATGGCATATGGCGATCATGGCATATCTGCTACGGGAATATGCAAATGAAAGGGTAAATATTGAACGGGTAATGATCATGTGCCTGATCCACGATATTGTGGAAATTGATGCAGGAGACACGTATGCGTATGATGCCGAAGGGCTCAAAACACAGAAAGCCCGGGAGGAAGCCGCAAAAGAACGGATCTTTTCTCTTCTTCCTGATGATCAGAAAAAAGAGCTTTCCGCACTGTTTGATGAATTTGAGGCAAATGAAACGCCGGAATCAAGATTTGCACATGCGATGGACAATCTGCAGCCTCTGATGCTCAATAACAGCAATGGCGGTGGCGACTGGAGAGAACACGGTGTCAGTGCCAAGCAGGTTTATGCAAGACAGAACAAAACAAAAGACGGATCCCTGGAACTTTTTGAAGTGATCGATGAAATTTTGCAGAAACATATCCGGCTTGGGAATCTCAAATAAAAATTGACCGTTGGTTTCCCGGCAGGTGTAAGGAATGGAAATGTCAGGTGTTTTAAAATACTGTTTACAAATGAACAGTATTGCATGTGCAAATGAACGAATTCCCCGAA
>NZ_JBKVNQ010000080.1:1354-9349 GCF_046967715.1 Hominisplanchenecus sp. | reverse complement strand
CACTGTGTCTCTGACATATCTCATACGAAAACTGTTTTATATCATCTGATATCTGTCTCAAAACCAGTAATTTCTTCCTATATTTACAGACAAAAATAATGTGATATTGTAATAGGTATTTGTGTCTGTTTTTAGATTTCCAGGTTCCCATGCCATGAATATACTATAATTTCTGATTTTCTCTCTGTTTTTCTTCCAGAATTTTTCTCCCGCTCTCCAGCTCACCTCTTTTTCTTGCGGAAGCTTCTTTTTCCTGCGGAATCACGCTCAAACGTTCCATGCAGTAATCCAGCCTGCTCTTGATCTTCTCGTAGTCGGTAAGTTTTAACTGTTCCTGTACTGCCAGAAGTTCTGCTTCTTTTTGTTTTTGCTGTGTGAGATTCCTGCGTTTTCATCATCTGCTCCGCTTTCACACTGTTCAGCTCACGCATATAATCCTGATAATTCTGATTGAGACGGATGAAATCGCTGCCCAGATCATTCCACCAGCTGTAGATTTTTTCCGGTTCTTCGTTCTGCATTTGCGGGATTTTTTCCAGATTCATGCTGATCCGCTCCAGAAGTGTCGGCTCCAGGGAAGAACTTTCGATAAACAGATTTTCTACCCGGATCACCATTCGCTCAATTTCTACTGTCGCTTTTGACAGCTGATAGCGAAATTTTTTATTTTTAAATTCTTCAATCGTGGTCACTCTCCTGGTATCCTGCGTGGTGATCAGATTCCCCCAGGCAGTCAGTGCCGTAAGATCCTGCTGACACTGTTCCGGTGTATACTCCTGAAAATACGGATCTTCTTTTAATTCCTCATAAACTTCTTCCTGATAGATCCAGTATTTCAGCTTTTCATAATTTAAATAAAAAAGCCGGATGATCGGGCGATATCTGTCTGTATTGTCTACATTCAGGTATTTCGCCTCCAACATCGGCTTTTTCAAAGTCTCATTTATTCTCATAATGTCTGCTGTCCTCTTTTATCCGATTTATTTCGTCCATGTAAAGCGGACGTTCAAAATTTATATCTTCGGCATACTTTCATTTAACTACAGGTATCGTATCATAAGACAATTTACATCACAAGATAATTTTTACTTTTCGTTTCTGTTCCATAAAATTGCAATCACGGAACTGACAAGCAGCAGCATCGGATAGAAGAGTCTCGGCATGATCTGGAATGCCGAAAGTTCTCCGCCAAGTTCATTTACGGCAGAAATCGCCACCAGCATCTGGGCACCGTATGGGATGATGCCCTGGAAAATACAGGAAAAGGTATCCAGGATCGAGGCTGCTTTTCTCGGCGTGATGCCGTACTCCTGTGCCATTTCTTTTGCGATCGGATTTGCCATGACGATCGCCACTGTATTGTTTGCCGTAGCAATGTCCATCGCACCGACCAACAGTCCCATGCCAAGCTGACCGCCACGTTTGCCGCGGAAAATCCGGTGGATCCAGGCAAGCAGAGCATCAAATCCGCCATATTCACGGATCAGGGCACACATTGCCGCAACCAGAATCGCAACCATGCAGGTTTCAAACATTCCGGAAACGCCATTCCCCATGTTTGCAAGAAGATCGACCGGTGCGATATGCCCTCCGGCCAGCATGATAAACGCCCCGGAAACAATCCCGACCAGAAGCACCACAAAGACATTGATGCCGATAATGCCTCCGATCAGCACCAGCACATACGGGATCACCTGCACCAGATGATACGACTGGCTGACCTGCCCCTGCACTTCTGTCTGAAAGGACAGAATCAGGATTAAAATCAGCGTTGCGGCTGCTGCCGGAAATGCAATCCAGAAATTCTCCCGGAACTTGTCTTTCATCTCACAGCCCTGCCCGTTGCAGGCGGCAATCGTCGTATCCGAAATAAAGGAAAGATTATCGCCGAACATTGCTCCGCCCATAACGGATGCCACACAGAATGCAAGTTCAAATCCGGACGCAGCAGAAACAGCCGATGCGATCGGCACCAGAAGCGTGATCGTTCCGACCGATGTTCCCATCGCCACGGAGACAAAACAGGCCACCACAAACAATACTGCCACTGCATATCTCGCCGGGATCAGGGAGAGCATACAATACGCCACACTCTCTGCACTTCCCCTGCCCACAACTCCGACAAACGAACCCGCCGCCAGAAAGATCAGCAGCATCGTGATGATGTTTTTATCACCCACGCCGCCAGACATGATCTCCAGTTTCTGTTCAAAATTTACCGCCCGGTTCTGCAGACAGGCAACCAGGATCGCTGCCAGAAAAGCAACCACGATCGGCACATTATAAAATCCCATCGGAATTTTCATCACGTATTCAAATAAAATACCAAGTCCGAGATACAGCACAAGAAATACGCCGATCGGCAACAGAGCGATCGCATTTCCTTTTGTTTTTCCATTTCTGTTTTCCTTTTCTTTTCCCATTTTGCTTCCTTTCTGTTACTGTTCTTCCTTCTTTCTCATTTTAAGCACTCCGAAAAGTTTTGTGATCTCCTTTTGCGGATCATCCCACCAGTCCATCGTCCAGATGCGATACAGTTTCCATCCAAGTCCTTTCAGCACTTCAAACTGTGCCACTTCACGGTCTTTCGTATTTGTCGACTGACAGTAAGAATCTCCGTCCGTCATAATTCCGAGCAGATATTCTTCCGGATGATCCGGATTGATCACTGCGATATCCACTTTGAATTTTGAATGGCCGACATTTAACTGATACTCGTATCCAGCATCTGCAAGTGCCCGGCAGATTTTTGCTTTGATCCCCTGATTTTTGACTGCTTCATTCTGTCTGTAGTCTCCCCGCAATTTTCCATTCTGAGCAAATTCCATGAAATATTTCAGAGATTCTACGCCTTTTGCTTTTGTTCGTCTCAAATTGATCTGATCGGCTGTCATAACAGAAAACACCACCATTTCACACCGGGCACGGGACACCGCAACATTCAGTCGTTTCCAGCCTCCATCCCGGTTCAGCGGTCCGAAATTCATGGACAGCTTTCCTTCCGCATCCGGTCCGAATGCCACGGAAAACAGGATCACATCTCGCTCATCTCCCTGGACATTCTCCAGATTTTTTACAAACAACGGCTCTTCTCCCATATTTGCCCACTTATCAAAATTTAAATCTTTCTGATATTCTTCCTGGAGCAGATCCTCAATCAGAGTCTGCTGATTAACATTAAAAGTAACCACACCGATCGTCTGCTTTTTCTGCTCTGGATCGGCATATCTTTTCTTGATCTCCGCAACGATCGCCTGTGCTTCTCCTTCGTTCACACGGCTCTTGCCGCGGTCAAAAAATCCTTCCACTTTTACCATGCTGACGCGTCTTTGCCGGTCATTTACCGATGGGAACGTAAGCATAGAATTTTCATAAAATTCCCGGTTACAAAAAGCGATCAGGCTCTCATGGCGGCTTCGGTAATGCCAGTGCAGATGTGCGGACGGCATGCCAAGTGCCAGACAGTCATCGAGAATACTGTCCAGATCTTCGATATCCAGATTGTCCTCATCCACCGAATTTCCCGCAAAAAAGCTGGTCGGAGGCATCTGATTCGGATCCCCTACAATCACTGCATTTTTGCCTCTTGCAAGGGCACCGACTGCTTTACAGGTCGGAAGCTGCGATGCTTCGTCAAATACCACAATATCAAACAGATCATTTTCTGCCTTTAAATACTGAGCCGCCGAAATCGGACTCATCAGCATACACGGACAGAGTCTCTGCAAAATATGCGGGATCTGTTCAAACAGTAGACGGATGGAAATACCTCTGCCGTTGCTGCTGATCGCCCTTCTTAAATAATTCAGTTCTCTGCTGACTTCCACCGAATCACCGACAGACGGAAGCTGCGATGACAGCCGGTAAAACATTTCTTCTTTTGTCAGCTGCATACATTCCTGATCCAGCTTTTTAAACTGCCCGATCTGAACCTGAAAACCGGTTCCGGTAAATCCGTTCAGCACCGGTTCGGATTCGATCACGCCAAGAATGATCGCCCGGTAAATGGAACGCAGATATACATTCAATACCACTTCATGCGGAAGGCCTTTTTCATAGGCATCACAGATCGGAGCAAGCCCGTTTTTCCGGCACAGATCTACATTCTGCTGATAAACAATCCAGTCTTTTAATGCGCCTGCATTTTCCAGAATACAGCCACAAAGTGCCTTTCTGTTCTCAATCCAGTCTGCTTTCTCATCGCAAAATTTCAGCTCCAGCAGCTCTGCAACCTTTCGCTCTGCAGCATCCATGCTATTCCAGATAGAAAAGAGTGCTTTTCCCTTCCGGACAAGTGTACTTAAAATGCCCCTCGCCTCGATTTCCTGAAGTACTCCGGCAAAACGTACCATATTCTTTCTCTGATTTTGGATCTGTACTTTATAAGACTGCATTTCTTCATTTGTCAGATGTTCTTTCAAGATCTGTTTCCAGTCATAAGACAGTTCTGCTTCTGCCGCTTCCATTTTCTGCTCTTCCTGCTGATAAGCAGTGATCTCCGTCAGATACAGCGGAATCTGCTCGACCTCCACCGGAAATGCGGCAAACAGCTGCATTTCTGCCACAAGTGCCGCCTGTGCTTTTCCTTTTAAGAAAAATACCTTTTTGTTTGCTTCTTCGTACTTCGCATGATAAGAACTCATGTCCTGACTTAAGAAATTCTCGTTCCATTTTGAAAGCATTTCTGCCTTTTTCTGTTCAAATTTCTCCTGTTTTTCCAGATATTCTTCCGGAACGGAAAATTCACGTTCAACAGAATCTGTTGTCCTCAAAAAGGCAGGCATTTTTTCCGTACTTTCCATACACCGGATCAGTTCGGATACCTGATTCCATTCTGCCTTTGTGACCGGGTTTTTGATTCCGGCAGAGGCGGCAAAATCCGCCATCTGAGCCTGGATGCTATCAAGTACAGACAGATAGTTTTGCATCGCCGGCTCCAGTTCCGTTTTCAGATGCTGACTGTACTGTGCCCTTTTCACTGCCGCAAGCGGATGCTGATACGGATGACCGATGGATCTTCCGGCTGAGATCAGACGTTCCAGATGATTTTTCTGACTGCTCAGATCACCTTCTGTTATATTTTTGATATCCGATACCGGAAATTTTACCTGTTCTTTTGTTTCCGGAATACTTTCGTAAAGATCGATCAGCTGACGCAGACTCTTTCCGAAATTTCTTTTTTTATGTAGTGCTTTTGCGTAAGCATCCAGTTCGGTACGCATCGCATGGATGTCCGCAATTCTCTGCTCATAATCTGTTTTTGTGCCTTCCATGTCAATCTCAAGACCACGCCGCAGCTGATTTAAAACTGCCTTTTTCGTAGCTTTGTTCGAATGTAATTTCAGGCAGAAATCATCGATTCCAAGTGCCGCCAGACGTTTCTGTACCACTTCCAGTGCAGCTCTTTTTTCTGCCACAAAAAGAACTGTCTTTCCTTTTGTCAGTGCATTTGCAATCAATGCTGTAATGGTCTGCGATTTACCGGTTCCCGGCGGTCCGTGCAGTACAAAACTCACCCCTGCGGCAGCCATATTGATGGCATGCAGCTGAGAAGCATCCGCCGTTACCGGTAAATAAGCCTCCTCCTGATCCACTTCTTCCGGAATCGTGCAGTCCCAGTCCACAGCTCCTTCGATCAGACTGTGGACGATCTTGTTTCCCTCCAGGAAATCACGGTTGTTATGAATATCATTCCACATCACAAACTGCGAAAAAGAAAAGTTTCCGATCACGGCAACTTCCAGCACATCCCACATTTCCATGCTCATCACCGCTTTTCGGATCATTGCAAAAATCTTCGGCATATCCATTCCATGCTCATCCTGCGGCGGCGGATTCATGCCAGGAATCGTGATCTCATAATTCTGCTTCAGAAACTCCAGAAGCGTAATGTTGATCTGTGAATCCTCATCCCGCATCTGCATCGCATAGCCTCTGCCCGCAGACTTTCGCACAATGTCGATCGGTACCAGAACGATCGGCGCGTATCTTGCCTGTGCGTTCTTTTTCTGTTCAAACCAACGAAGCATACCAAGTGCCAGATATAACGTGCTTGCTCCATTTTCTTCCAGAGATGCTTTTGCAGAACGGTACATTTTCGTCAGAGAAGTGCTTAAATCTTTCTCGCTGTAAATGGAATGCAGTCTTTTGTGTTTGCTTTCAAAAGAAATAAATTCTGATAATTCTCCCAGTTTGTTGAGAAGTTCGATCTGACTTTCTGCTGCCGGATTCACACCTACATCAGCCGGCCGCGGCATCACCTGAAACGCTTCCCCGTCAAACAGTGCATCCTCAAGACTTCCGATATCCGCGGACAAAACCGGCACAACACTCTTTGTGACACGCATATTGATCAGCATATTCCGAAGGCTCAGATCCAGAAGTTTGCGCTCCCACTGCGTCAGTTTTGTGACCTGTGCCTTTTCCGTACAGTCCGAAAAATCAAAGATCTCGATTTTGCTGTCTGATCCACCTGTGACCTCTTTTTCTTTTCGATCCTCGTGCAGAACCTCAAACCCGTTTGCCGTCTGAACCCGGATTGGAAGTGGACGGATTCCCCTGCTTCTGGCACGCTTCACATCGATTGCAAAATAAAACTTCCCATAATTGGAAACACGCCGTTTTGCCATGGCTGCTGCTTCGTCAAAACTTACATTCTGCCCGGAACACATCGCCGTACATTCCACGACCGTAAGCTCCTGAATGCCTTTTGCCATACGTTTCTCAAGCTGTGACGGATCATCCACCAGAATATCTGCAAACGCTCCGTCCACCAGCCAGACACCGGCAAAAATATGACCTTCCACAACCACCATGAACGGATTTAAATCCATCGCTTCCAGACACGCCGTATAGAGCAGCGTCAGATCCATGCAGTTTCCAAAATGCTGCTCCAGCACCGCATCCGCCAGGCGGACTCTCTGCCCGCATGCCTCAAAGCTCGCTGTCGATGCATATGTAATATTTTTCTGCTGGATCGCCGCATAAGCTGCTGCCGCCATGTTTTTGACACGCTCCTGATCACCGGACTGATAACCGTCCAAAGAAGGATCGCCCGTCCATTTCTCCAGATATTTCGATGCCAGCTGGATCAGACTGACCACCGCTGGATGATTCGGCATTGCAAAAGATGTCAGAAGCTCCGGCGTATACTGAAATCCCGGGAACTCATCAAACGCCATAACCGTGATATTGATCTTTTCCGATGCCAGCACAGTTTCCCCATCCAGAACCGTAACCGTCAGCTGACCAGAAAACTTCTCCGTGATCGATGCCAGATATCCGACATGGAATGTCAGATCCAGATTTCGAAAATGCAGCTCCTCACCTGTCTGCAGTGCCTCGATCCCGCACACAAAATCCTCCATCAGCTCACCGTCCGAAGCGATTTTTAAAAGCAGAGCATTCCGTTCCGTTTCGGATGTGTTTTTGATGCAGATATCACGCACGACAGAAGCACCATTGTGAACCAGTGCATAGTTGATCACCTCATCGATCTCACATGCTAAGACAATGCTGTTTTCTGGTTTATTCGCTGCCTCTGCTATTTCAGGCTGCTTCGTTTGCAGATGTTCTGTGGCTGCTGTATTTACTGCATTTTCTATATTTTTGTTTGCTGCGTTTACAGCTTTCATTTGCTGTTTTTTCTGTCTTTGCTATATCTGCCGTTTTTGTTTCCCTCTGCAATCCAGCCAGCATCCGCTGTGTGGCTGCCTCACGCTCCGGTATGATCAGCTTCTCCCTGGATATCCGAACCATCTGACGATTCGGCCGGATAAACTTCTGACGATCCATCTTTATCAACTTGTAGTCCCCCAGTCTTGTTTGTTTCATTTATCACAATTATTCAGTCATTTTGCAGCTACTGTTTATCTTTTTCTTACCCTGCACCGTTTCCGGAAGAATGAAATCCCATAGCACAGAATCCAGATAATCGTATGTCAGATTTTCTTCAATCTGCTGTACAATATATCCCCCGGAAAGCAAGGTTTCCAT
>NZ_JBKVNQ010000080.1:0-1254 GCF_046967715.1 Hominisplanchenecus sp. | reverse complement strand
TCAGATTTTCTTCAATCTGCTGTACAATATATCCCCCGGAAAGCAAGGTTTCCATTTTTCTGGTAATGTTGCTTCCTGCATAATCAATAAAAGATCGGATGATCGCATTATCGCTTGTATTTTTCCAGTAACTTGCCGGCTTTGCCTGTGGATTATCCTGCAGATCGTGCAGATAATTCAGCACATCCCATGGGCAGTAAATATCATAATTCCCAAAATGATAACCATCATACCATTTTCTGACCGCCAGTGCATACTCTGCCGCATCCGCATCCAGCAGAAGTTTCTCGGTTTCTTTTTGGGTAAACCCAAAATATTCACTGAACCCAAAAGAGAGAATACTGTCCGACACAAAATTATTGGTTCCGGTAAAAATACTCTCCTTCGCCACTTTCAGACATCCGGTGATCACTGCAAACTTTACAGATGGATTATCTTTCAGAGATGAACCGAGCATTGCTTTCATCACTTCCAGCATCTCTTTGTAATAGCCATTGCTGCTTGCCTTCGCAATCGGCACATCATATTCATCCAGCAGTAAAATAACCTGTTTTCCATAATGGATCTGCATCATTCTTGCCAGAAATTCCAAGCTGTTTTTCAGCTCTGTCCCGGATGCTCTACACTCTTTTAATCTCTGAAAAACTTCTTTCTGCTCTTTTGCAATTTTTTCACTCTCCATCAAAAAAGAATGCCTCTGACAGAATTCTGCTATCGTAGCTTCCAGCATTTCATATGCACTTTTAAAATTTAATCCATCTACTTTTTTGAATGTAAGAAAAATGACCGGATACTGGTTCATCCACTGCACACAAAGTTCCTTCTGCTTTGAAATCTCCAGCCCCTCAAAAAGTGCCCTGCTGTTTTTTTCAATATCAAAAAAGTGAGCCAGCATACTCATCCCCAGCGTCTTTCCAAAGCGGCGTGGTCTGGTGATCAACGTCACTTTAGCCGCCTTCCTCACCAACAGATCCGAAATCAACCCACTTTTATCAATATAATAATAACCGTTCTGCTTGATCTCCTCAAAATCAGACATTCCAAGCGGAAGTTTTAAATGTCGCATGTAAGCCCTCCTTCCCATAAAAAATGCCCCAAACATCAGGAAAATACTTTGTAGATATACTACCATTTATCTCCCTTTGGTTCAAGGCATTCACACACTTATCCGAAAACAAGAATCAATAACAAAGTTAATAAGTGAACTACTCGGTAACTGAGTTACCAGAGCATCTGAAATCTGGCGGGATACCG
>NZ_JBKVNQ010000079.1:0-9563 GCF_046967715.1 Hominisplanchenecus sp. | reverse complement strand
TATTTCTTATCATAAAGATTTACTTTCCATAGACACAAGAATTTTTACACCCTCTTTTTGTTGATTTCTTTTACTGTTCCAAACTCACATCTTCCGGCATCACATCTTCCGGCAACTCCGTAAGTCTCCTCGCTTCTTTCTCATCAAAACCTTCCCGGCACAAATTCCTGTATACCAGTATTTTGCCTTCTATCTTGCCTTCTATCTTGCCTTCTATTTTGCCTTCGATTTTGCCTTCAATTTTTCCCTCTGTTCTTCCTTCACTCCTGCCAATCTCGATTCCCTTGGCAATGCCCATTTGTTCTAACCTTTCTGCCACATCACACATACTGTGCACTCCTTCCTTCTTTTTCCTGAAAATTTCCTCATAACGTCTATCTCCTGTCATGACCTGCAAAAGTTTCAGCACTTCATCCACATGCCTGATTTCTGTTGGATCATCCGGTATATAATCTTTGTTTTTTCTTTTCTGTACAAAAAAATTTGCCACCACTTTGAAGTCACTGTGGAAGTGACTGATCTGCTCTTCCGTCAGCCATGCAACCTCAAAGACATGCATCTGGTAATCATTCACATAGGTATCAAGACATCTTGGGATTTCCATCAGTTCTTTGATCTTTTTCCTGCTGTTCCAATGTCTGTCCGTCCCAAAATATAACACGATCGTCACTACCGGCAGCATCTTTTTTCTTTCCTGCTGCAACTGACTTCGGTATGCCGCCCCATCGTATCCAACGATGCGAAATGGCATGTTCTTCTCCACCTTGCTCTGGTTCTCAATCCCACAGATTGCAAGTTCTACCTTTTCCTCTTTCCAGTATTTTGCAATATCACGCTCCAGTTCATGAACCTTGCCATCTTCAGCCTTGTACTGTGCATGAACGGTTGTATTTTCCAAAGCTTCTGGTTTGATTTCTTGAACTCCATCAAATAATAATCCATTTATGATATCTGCAAAAACATCATTATAATCTTCCAATATCTTTTCTGTAATATCTTTTTGCCCCATAAGCCTCGCTCCTTTTCTTCTGTTTTTGGCACGAAGCTGCCAGGACTGGATCACTGCTGTTTATTGCCGCTTCGTGCAGGTCTTTAATGTTTGGATTTTCCTGCCGAATGGCATAGAATATCGAATAAGATTTGATGTGTTGATTTTGTTTGTGCTTATTATACTTGTGTATGTGATACGTGTCAACCTTTTTGTTTCTTTTCTTAAAAAGATCCAAATTAAAAGTTACCTCTTTTCCACAGCAAAAGACACGAAAAAGCATTTGTTCTTCTTCGTGTCTTTTTGCTTTACATATATTTCTTTTTTTCTCTTCCTGATGCCTTGCTTTCACAAAGCTGCTTCTTGCAGTTTGGGGATGCAAGAAGCCAAATTAGTATGAATGAATTGCTTGTTATTTAGCTTTTTTATTATAACAAAGTTTCTCTGCGTTTTCAATAGTTTTCCGGCAATATTTTCCTTTCTTTTTCGTGTTTTTTTCTACACGATGCTCTCCTGCTATGATTTTTGTGCTATACCGTATTTCAGATGTACAGAGTGTGAACTACCCATTGTCTAAAGCCAATGGGCTTCCTGCTTCGCAGACCTCGTAACCTACTATCTCCACAGGCGTTAATTCGGGCAGTCCCTGCCCTATATTGTTATTTTTATGCTATTTGTCTTAATCCTTCTTCCAGTATATTTTTTGCTGCGTTGATATCCCTGTCATGATTTGTTCCACAGACAGGACATGTCCATTCCCTTACTGATAGATTTTTTGTCTCTGTATTTTGGTATCCACAGACTGAACACAGCTGACTACTGGCATAGAATCTATCTATTTTGACATATTTCCTGCCATTCCACTTTGCCTTATATTCTAACTGTCTTGTCAGCTCATACCATGATACATCACTTATAGGCTTTGCCAAACGGTGATTTTTTACCATGTTTTTTATCTGCAAATGTTTTCGTAAATATTGGGGATATCTTTTCCATATATGATATGTTGTATAGCTCTTCATCATGTTTACAATCTTACTGATAGACATTGTTGGTTCTGTCTCTATCATATAGTGAATGTGGCCTTTATCTGTTTCCATATATCTTATTATCACACTGTGTCTCTGACATATCTCATACGAAAACTGTTTTATATCATCTGATATCTGCCTCGAAACCAGTAATTTCTTCCTATATTTACAGACAAAAATAATGTGATATTGTAATAGCTATTTGTGTCCGTTTTTAGATTTCCAGGTTCCCATGCCATGGGTATACTATAATTTCTGATTTTTTCATTATTGTATTTTCCTCACCAGCATAATAAAAAGTCCTCTACCATCTGGTAAAGGACTCAACTTTCAACCCGACCATTTATATACCACATATCGGTCAGTGGTAAACTTTCAACCTGACCATTTATATACCGCATATCAGTCAGCAGTAAACTTTCTTTACGCATTCATTGTTTCTGGAATTTCTGTTATTTCCTTTGCTTCTTTTTCCGAAAATCCTCTTTCAAGCAAATTTTTATACACCTGCATTTTTCCTTCTATAATTCCTTCACTTTTTCCAATTTCAATTCCTTTTGCAATTCCCATTTTTTCCAGTCTTTCTGCTACATCACACATACTCCGAACTCCTTTCTTTTTTCTAATAACTTCTTTATAATGTTCATCTCCTGTCATTACCTGTAATAATTTCAGTACTTCATCTATATGTTTAATCTCTGTTGGATCATCTGGAATATAATCTTTGTTCTTTCTCTTCTGAACGAAGAAGTTTGCCACGATTTTGAAATCACTGCGGAAACGACTGATCTGCTCTTCTGTCAACCAGGCAACTTCAAACACCTGCATTTTGTAGTCATTGATATAATCATCTAATCCTTCCGGGATTTTCATCAGACCTTTTATATTTCTTTTTCCATACCAGCGATGTTCTGTTCCAAAGTATAAAACAATGGTCATGACCGGCAGGATTTCTTTTCGTTTGTCCTGTAGCTGGCTGCGATAAGCTGTTCCATCATATCCTATAATGCGAAACGGCATGTATTTTTCTACGCTGCTCTGGTTTTCAATTCCACAGATTGCCAGCTGTACATCTTGATCTTTCCAGTACTTTACCACATCTCTTTCCAGCTCATGCACCTTTTCATCGTCTGCCTTGTACTGTGAATGTACTGCGGTATTTTCCAGTGATTCCGGTAAGATTCTCTGTTCTCCTGCAAAAATCAATCCATTGATGATATCTGCAAATACATCATTGTGATCTTCTAATATTTTTTCTGTTATATCCTTTTCTCCCATAGGCTTCTCCTTATCCTGCAATTTTGCACATTTTTCTTTGCCTGGATACGAAGCCGACTGGTCTGCATCTGTTTTTCATAACATATGCAAAAAATTTGTTTTTAAGCCGCTTCGTGCAGGTCTTTTTGATGTTTGGATTTTCCTGCCGAACGGCATAGAATTTTAATTAAGATTTGTGTTTGAATTTGTTTGTGTTTATTATAATCGTTTGTGTGATGTTTGTCAATCTTTTTGTTTCTATTTGTTCAAAATATCTTTTTGTTTCTATTTGTTCAAAATAAAATGCCGGATACTCAGAAACTTTTGTATCCGGCATTTTGTAATGCTCAAGAGAATTTTCAGATATTCTTCACGGTTGCGATATCGATCAGGGTCAGTTTCTTGATATCGGTGTTCTCCAGGCTGGTCACGAGTGCCCTGGCGGTGTCCATGGCGGTCAGGACGTTAACGCCTGTCTCGATGGCTGTCCTGCGGATGAGGAATCCGTCTCTGGAGTGCTCTACGCCCTGGGACGGGGTATCGATGACAAGGTCGATCTTGTGGCCGAGGATCAGGTCGAGGAGGTTTGGTGACTCCTGCTCGATCTTGTTGGTGCGGATCGCATTTACGCCTGCTTCCTGCAGGACTTTTGCGGTGCCGCGTGTTGCGTAGATGCGGTATCCGATCTTCTCGAATCTTCTGGCGATCTCGATTCCTTCTTCTTTGTCGGCATCTTTCAGTGTCATGATCATATTTTTATGCTTCGGCAGTTTGATGCCGGCACCGATAAATGCTTTGTAGAGTGCTTCGTTGAAGGTCTTTGCGATACCGAGGCATTCTCCGGTGGACTTCATTTCCGGGCCGAGGCTGATGTCAGCACCGCGGATCTTCTCGAAGGAGAATACCGGCATTTTGATCGCAATATAGTCTGCTTCCGGTGCAAGTCCGGTCGGATAGCCGAGTTCTTTTAACTTTTTGCCGAGGATCACTCTGGTTGCCAGCGGTACGATCGGGATTCCGGTCACTTTGCTGATGTATGGTACGGTACGGCTGGAACGTGGGTTTACTTCGATGACATATACGTCTTCGCCGCAAACGATGAACTGGATGTTGATCAGTCCGATGACATGCAGGGACTGTGCCAGTTTTCTGGTGTAGTCTACGATGGTTGCTTTTACGTGGTCATCAAGGCTCTGTGCCGGGTACACAGAAATACTGTCTCCGGAATGGATTCCGGCACGTTCGATATGCTCCATGATACCAGGGATCAGGATGTCTTCGCCGTCGCATACGGCATCGACTTCGATCTCTTTTCCGACCAGATATTTATCTACCAGGATCGGGTGTTCCTGTGCGATCCGGTTGATGATGCCGATGAATTCATCTACATCTTCGTCGTTGATCGCGATCTGCATACCCTGTCCGCCAAGTACATAGGACGGGCGGACGAGTACCGGGTAGCCGAGTTCGTTGGCTGCTTTTTTGGCTTCTTCTGCGGTAAATACGGTGTGGCCTGACGGTCTTGGGATGCCGCATTTCTCCAGAATCTCATCGAACAGTTCACGGTCTTCGGCTGCATCGACGTTCTCTGCGGATGTTCCGAGGATCGGCACGCCCATCTTCATCAGGGCTTCTGTCAGTTTGATCGCGGTCTGTCCGCCGAACTGCACTACGGCTCCGTCCGGTTTTTCGAGGTTTACGATGCTCTCTACGTCTTCCGGTGTCAGTGGCTCGAAATACAGTTTGTCTGCGATGTCGAAGTCGGTACTTACGGTTTCCGGGTTGTTGTTGATGATGATGGTCTCGTATCCTTCTTTTGCAAATGCCCAGGTACAGTGTACGGAGCAGAAGTCAAACTCGATACCCTGGCCGATACGGATCGGACCGGAACCAAGGACGAGGACTTTTTTGCGGTCGTTTGTCTCGATGGCTTCGTTTTCGCTGCCGAATACAGAATAGTAGTACGGTGTCTCTGCGGCAAATTCTGCGGCACAGGTATCTACCATTTTGTAGGCTGCTGTGATGCCGTTTGCATAACGCATGTCTTTGATCTCTTCTTCGGTCTTTCCGGTCAGGCGTGCGATCACGTTGTCCGGGAATTCGATGCGTTTTGCTTCTTTTAATAATTCTGCCGTCAGTGGCTGTGTCTTCAGGGCTGTTTCCATCTCTGTTAAGATGCACAGTTTGTCGATGAACCATTTGTCGATCTTGGTGATCTCATGAATCTTATCATAGGAAAAGCCTCTTCTGAGTGCTTCTGCGATCACCCAGATACGGCGGTCATCGACTACAGCAAGCTGTCTGGTCAGTTCCTCATCATCCAGGTGTGTGAAATCGTAAGACATCAGACAGTCTACGTGCTGCTCCAGGGAGCGGATGGCTTTCATCAGGGCTCCTTCGAAGTTGTCGCAGATGCTCATGACTTCGCCGGTTGCTTTCATCTGCGTGGTCAGTGTTCTCTTGGCACTGATAAATTTATCGAACGGCAGACGCGGGATCTTGACAACACAGTAGTCCAGCATTGGCTCAAAACTTGCATACGTTTTGCCTGTGATGGCATTTTTGATCTCATCCAGTGTGTAGCCCAGTGCGATCTTTGCGGCAACTTTTGCGATCGGGTAGCCGGTTGCTTTGGATGCCAGTGCGGAGGAACGGGATACACGAGGGTTTACTTCGATCACGCAGTATTCGAAGCTTTCCGGGTTCAGGGCGTACTGTACGTTGCATCCGCCGGTGATGTTCAGCTCGCTGATGATGTTCAGGGCGGAGGTACGCAGCATCTGATATTCTTTATCGCCAAGGGTCTGGGAAGGTGCTACGACGATACTGTCTCCGGTGTGCACGCCGACCGGGTCGATGTTTTCCATGTTGCAGACGGTGATGCAGTTGCCGGCACTATCCCGCATGACTTCGTACTCGATCTCTTTCCATCCGGCGATGCAGCGTTCTACCAGAACCTGTCCTACTCGTGACAGACGCAGACCGTTTTCGAGGATTTCTACGAGTTCTTCGTAGTTATGGGCGATTCCGCCGCCGCTTCCGCCGAGGGTGTATGCCGGACGCAGTACTACCGGGTATCCGATGATCTTGGTAAATTCTATACCGTCTTCTACGTTTTCTACGACACGGGATGCTGCGATCGGCTCACCGATCTTTTCCATGGTCTGTTTGAATTCCAGGCGGTCTTCTGCTTTTTTGATGGTCTGGGAAGTGGTTCCGATCAGACGTACGTTATTCTCACGTAAGAATCCGGCTTCTTCGAGTTCCATGGCAAGGTTCAGTCCTGCCTGTCCGCCAAGGGTCGGCAGTACGCTGTCCGGTTTTTCTTTCAGGATCAGCTGCTCTACGACTTCTACGGTCAGAGGCTCGATGTATACACGGTCTGCGATATCTTTGTCGGTCATGATCGTTGCCGGGTTTGAGTTCAGAAGTACGACTTCGATGCCTTCTTCTTTCAGGGAACGGCACGCCTGTGTTCCTGCATAGTCAAATTCTGCTGCCTGTCCGATGACAATAGGACCGGAGCCGATCACAAGTACTTTTTTAATATCTGGATTCTTTGGCATTATTCTGACACCTCCATCATTTTCATAAAGCGGTCAAACAGGTAACCGGAATCTAATGGTCCCGGGCATGCTTCCGGGTGGAACTGTACGGTAAAGATATTCTTTCCGGTGTAGGACAGTCCTTCGTTTGTACCGTCGTTTACATTGACAAATGCCGGTACTGCTACGGACGGATCCAGTTTATCGGTATCTACCACATAGCCATGGTTCTGAGAAGAAATGTATACACGGCCGGTCTGCAGATCTTTGACCGGGTGGTTGCCGCCGCGGTGTCCGTATTTCATTTTGTGCGTATCCGCACCGGTTGCCAGTGCCATCAGCTGATGTCCGAGGCAGATTGCAAAGATCGGGATATCGGTATTGTACAGTTTGCGGATCTCTTCAATAATGGAAGTACATTCTTTCGGATCTCCAGGTCCGTTGGAAAGCATGATGCCGTCCGGATTGGATGCTATGATCTCTTCTGCTGTGGTCAGTGCCGGATATACGGTCACTTTGCAGCCGCGTCTGTTCAGATTGCGGGCGATGTTTCTCTTTGCACCGAGGTCAAGAAGTGCTACTTTCGGTCCGTTTCCTTCCAGGACGTATTTCTCTGTGCAGGTCACTTTTTCTACCACTTTGCCTGTATTATATGCTGCGATCTTCGGAAGAACCTCACTTAAATCTTCATATTCGCAGGTGGTGATCATGCCATTCATGGTTCCCTTTTCTCTCAGGATCTTGGTCAGTGCTCTTGTATCGATCCCGGCAATACCAGGAATGTCGTGTTTTTCCAGAAATTCCTGAATCGTTCCTTCACAGCGGAAATTGCTCGGCATTCTGGAAAGTTCACGAACAATATATCCGTCCGGCCATGGTTTTGCGGATTCCATATCTTCGTAGCAGATGCCATAGTTTCCAATCAGCGGATAGGTCATCACAACGGCCTGTCCTGCATAAGATGGATCAGTCAGCACCTCCAGATATCCGGTCATGGATGTGTTAAATACGATCTCGCTGATGATTTCTTTTGTCGATCCGATACTTTTTCCAGTGAAAACAGTACCGTCCTCCAGAATCAAATATGCTTTCATTCGTCTTCCCCTTTCGCGTTTAATCCAATGGTTATTGTATCTTTGTCTGTACCCCAGACTCTAAAAAAGGGTACGTAATAGTAAGTCCCTACTACGCCCCCCTCAGCCCTGGATACATAAATGCTCAAATTGTTAAGATTCTACCACAAGATAATCAAGATTGCAAGTACTTGTTTGCGAATTTTTATGCATTTTTATGATTAGATATACGAATAATGTCAGGTTCAAAAGCCTGAAAGCACGATGTGTCGGCACAGAAGTTGTTTTCTGGCATCTTTTCCGTTCTTCTACATATACTTTTTCAAGGGAATTTTTGAGGTGTTCTATGGCTACCGGAAAATTACAGATACAGGTTACTTCCCAGCTGCGTGCTGCTCCCGTGGAGGATGCCGTGATCGATATTTCAAGCACCGGAGAACCGGATCAGATCCTGGAAGAAGTCAGAACGGACAGTGTCGGACAGACGGATACGTTGGAGCTGGAGGCTCCGCCGGAGGAATACAGTTTAAGTCCCGGCGAAATGCAGCCTTACTCGGAGTACAATTTCCGCATTACGGCTCCGGGCTATGAGCCGCTTACGATCTCCGGTGCGGAAATCCTCGCAAATCAGCTGGCTTTGCAGGATATCCGGCTGAAACCGCTCGCCGGCCCGGAAGCATATGACAATGTCGTGATCCCGGCTCACACGCTCTATGGCGATTATCCGCCAAAAATCGCAGAGGCGGAGATCAAACCTCTCTCGCAGAGCGGCGAGATCGTCCTAAGCCGCGTGGTGATCCCAGAATTTATCGTGGTGCATGACGGTGCCCCGACGGACAGCACTGCGGGCGATTATTATGTGCGTTACCGCGATTATATCAAAAATGTGGCTTCCAGCGAAATCTATGCCACCTGGCCGAAGGCCGCCATCCGTGCTAATGTGCTGGCGATCATGTCGTTTACCTTAAACCGTGTATACACGGAATGGTACCGCAATAAAGGATTTGATTTTACGATCACGTCCTCGACAGCATTTGACCACAAATGGATCTACAGTCGAAATATTTTTGAGAGTATCTCGGAGGTTGTGGATGAGCTTTTTGCCGATTATTTATCCCGCCCGAACGTCAAACAGCCGATCCTGACGCAGTACTGCGACGGCAAACGGGTCAGCTGTCCGAACTGGATGTCACAGTGGGGTTCAAAGTCTCTGGCAGATCAGGGATACACAGCCACAGAAATCCTCCGCTACTACTATGGTGACAACATCTACATCAATTCAGCGGAGGAGATTTCCGGGATTCCTTCTTCCTGGCCTGGATACGATCTCGACATCGGGGCAACCGGACCGAAAGTGGAGCAGATGCAGGAACAGTTAAATGCGATTTCAAATAATTATCCTCTGATCCCGCGGATCGCCGTAGATGGTATTTACGGAGAAGATACACAGAAGGCGGTGGAAGTTTTTCAGGATATTTTCAATCTTCCGGTGACCGGTATCGTGGACTATCGCACCTGGTATAAAATCCAGGAGATCTATGTCGGCGTGACCCGCATCGCAGAGCTTCGTTAAATATCTTTTTCTGTCTTTACTATATCCGAAATGAACGCAGAACATTCAAGTCGAACGCACGTGAGACTTGGTGCGTGATTCTGGTCAGCGAAAGCT
>NZ_JBKVNQ010000078.1:0-9843 GCF_046967715.1 Hominisplanchenecus sp. | reverse complement strand
TTATGGATGCCTCGATCTTTGTACTCGACAGAACCCGTCTGATCCGGTTTGTCCTCTGAAAAAAACAGATATCACAAAAGACACAAAAAGATCCCCTGTAAAGAGCATGGCAGTAAACTCTTTGCAGGGGATTTCCGTCCTCTGTTATTTTATTTGATGAAGCCGACGTGTTTGCAGATCTCTTCGATCGCTTTGTCTTTTCTTTCGTTGAACAGCACTTTGTTTTCCTCAAACAGGTTGCGTCCTTCGGTATCGATCGATACGATCAGCGGGCCAAATTCTTTTACACGGCAGTGCCACAGAGTTTCCGGCATACCAAGGTCACGCCACTGTGCATCGACGATCTCTTCTACTTCCATGGCCGCTACTACTGCATTTCCGGCCGGGAATACGCAGTGGATCGCTTTGAAATTCTTGCAGGCATATTCCGTGTTCGGTCCCATGCCACCTTTGCCGATGATCACTTTGACACCGGTCTGTTCCACAAATTCTTTTTCGAATTTTTCCATTCGCATACTGGTAGTCGGTCCTACGGACACCATCTCGAATTTATCGTTCTCCAACGGACGGATGATCGGACCTGCGTGGAAGATCGCCGCATCTCTTACGTCAACCGGAAGTTCTCTTCCTTCTTCTACCAGTCGTCTGTGTGCCACGTCACGGCAAGTTGTCATGCTTCCATTGAGATATACAATATCTCCGATATGGATATCCTTAAGATCTTCTGCAGATATCGGTGTTGTCAGAATCTTTTTTCCATCTTTCATTTCCAGCATTATAATGTCACCCCCGAATGTGTTGTGATTGTATAGTTCAGATCTTTATCAAAAATAATATGACCGCGTCTGTGTGACCAGCATCCTACGTTGACGGCAACACCGATCGTGGACGGATGTCTTGCTGTATTCTCGATATGTACGCCCATAACGGAGTAATTTCCGCCCATACCCTGTGGTCCGAGACCGATCGCATTGATGCCGTCTTCCAGCAGTTTTTCCATATAAGCGGCACGTTCGTTCTCATTGTGGCTGCCAAGCGGACGCATCAGTGCTTTCTTGGAAAGCAGAGCTGCGGTTTCCACAGACGTTGCCACACCGACACCGACCAGAAGCGGCGGACATGCATTTAAACCATAGGAAGTCATTACATCCATCACAAATTTTGTCACACCTTCGTATCCGGCTCCCGGCATCAGTACCATGGCTTTTCCCGGAAGCGTACAGCCGCCGCCTGCCATGTAAGTATAAATTTCACATTTGTCACTGTCCGGAACGATGTCCCAGAAGACTGTCGGTGTTCCTTTTCCGACATTTTTTCCGGTATTGTACTCATCAAACGTCTCTACGCTGTTGTGGCGAAGCGGTGCTTCAAACGTTGCACGCACTACGGCTTCTTTTAAAAGTGCCTCAAGCTCTCCGATCAGCGGAAAGTTTGTTCCGCATTTCACCCAGAACTGCAGTACTCCCGTATCCTGGCAGCTTGGTCTGTTCAGTTCTTTTGCCAGGTTCTGATTTTTTTTCATTGTCTGATAGATCACTTTTGAGAGAGGGCTGTCCTCTTTTTCTGCAAGCTCATCCAGCTTTGCGATAATGTCATCCGGCAGCATTTTTCCGATATAGGCAACAAAGTTTGCCATATACTGTGTCAGCTGCTCTACTTGTTCTTTTTTGCTCATCTTTTTGCCTCCTGTGGTCAGATTTTATATTTTAAATTTCCTGTAGCCTTAAAATGATTTTGCACATCCTGCTGATCTTCCTTATGGGAAAAACGGAAATGCAATCGGTAAAATAATCATGCTGATGATCGTTGCAATTATGATCAGTGGGAATCCTGCTTTTACATAATCCATAAAGCGATATCCGCCTGCTCCTACGACCATGGTATTTGCCGGCATGCCGATCGGTGTGGCATAAGCACAGGAACCGCCGATCACACATGCCATCAGTACTGCTCTCGGGTCCGCCCCCATTCCTTCCGCAATGGAAAGACAGATTGTAACCATCAGTGCCGTTGTCGCCGTGTTTGACATGAAATTTGTCATCACACAGCAGAGAATAAATACAACAAATGTCAGTATGTATGGCGACGGATGACTTCCCAGTGCCCCGATCACCGTGTTGGCGATCGTTTCACCCGCTCCGGTCTCTGCCAGTGCAGATGCCAGCGAAAGCGTTCCTCCAAACAGGAAGATCGTTTTCAGATCAATGGATTTCAATGCTTCTTTTTCAGAAATGACACCCGTCAGAATCAGGATCAGTGCCCCGATACATCCGGAAATGGAAAGCTTGATGCCGATCTTCTTCTCGAAGATCATCGCCAGCAGTGTAAGTACCAGTACGATCAGTGATAACCACTGTTTCCATGCCGGAACGTCACTGAAATCTTTGGCGGTATCAAACCCTCTCTCCTCTGTCACATCATGATCCGGAAGCAGACGGTAACCAATGGTTGCATAGAACAGGATGCCGATGATCAGGATCGGAAGTCCGACGATCGCATACTCAAAAAATCCGAATTCCATGTTGATCTCTTCCAGTGCACTCTGGGCGATCAGATTGCCCGGTGCCCCGATCAGAGAAAGGTTGCCGCCCATCGCCGCTGCAAAGACCAGCGGCATCAGAAGGCGTGATCTTTTGTATCCGGATCTGGCAGCAATCCCGATGACAACCGGGATCAGCACCGCTGCTGTTCCGGTATTGGAAAGCACACCGCTCATAAATCCGACGATGACCATAATGGCTACGATCAGCATCCGTTCTGTCTTCGCAAATTTTGTTACGATCCCGCCGATCTTGTTCGCCATCCCTGTCTCAAACAGGGCACCTCCTACAATAAACATTGCCACAAATAAAATGACATTGCTGTCGATGAAGCCCGCAAAGGCTGTTTTGATATCCAGGACTCCTGTTACAACCAGCCCGATACAGACGATCATCGATGTTACCCCCAGCGGTATTTTTTCCAGTACAAACATGATTACCGCAAACAGGAGGAACAATAATGTGATCGTTGTTGCACTCATTTGTATTACCCCCAATTTTCTGTTTTGCTTTTTGTTTTGCTGTTTTCGCTTTACCACCGGTGGTTTTCTTTGATGGTGCCAGTATAGCACTTGTATTTTTCGCTGTACATTTACGAAAATAAATGCACGCATAAAAAATATTTATAAAAAACCGGATTTTTCGTCAACTCGTTTAAAAAATATGCTATAATAGCCTATAAAATAGGGGTTGTTTTTGTGAATTATGTCCGAATACTGCCTGAAAAGATGTGCATATTTTTTTGTGCATCCAATATATCCAGAATATCAAGAAAGGATTGCTGTCAAATGAAAATGATACAGTTAGAATATTTCTGTGCCGTCTGTCAGTACCACAGCATCACACAGGCCGCCCAGAAGCTTTATGTCACCCAGCCTGCCATATCCAACGCGATCAAAGAACTGGAGAAAGAATACTCCATCAATCTTTTTATCCGATCAAAAAATCATATGTCCCTGACAAAAGAAGGGGAGATTTTTTATCAGAAGGCAAATCATTTGCTTACACAGTTCCGCCAGACCACATCCGAACTTTATGATCTCGGAAAACAGAAACCGTCCCTTCGCATCGGGATCCCGCCTCTGCTCAGCACTATATTTTTTCCGGATCTGCTTCTTTTCTTTCGCAGAGAATATCCGGATATTCCGGTCATTTTGTCCGAATACGGCTCCATGCGTGCCGCCGACCTGGTTCAGGAAGAGGTGCTGGATCTGGCACTGGTCAATATGCATTTTTACAATATTGATAAGATGAATACCCTGCGGATGCAGCAAGATCACATTGTCTTTTGCGTATCAAAAGAACATCCTCTTGCAAAAGAAAAAGAAGTGACGGTTGAAATGCTGAAAGAAGAACCTCTGATCCTTTACAATACCGATTCTGTGCTGAACAAAACACTGCTGGCCCTGTTCGAAAATGCCGGTCTGAAGCCAAATATCCTGCTTTATGCCAGTCAGCTTTACACGATCCGTTCCTTCGTCCTTAATAATCTCGGCGGTGCTTTTCTTTATTCTTCTCTATTAAAAAACGACCGCAATCTCGTAAAGATCCCGGTCGTCCCGCTGATTTATCAGGATATTGGACTTGTATGGAAAAAGGGCAAATATTTAAACAACAGCGTTGAGGCTTTTCTTTCTTTTGCCGGAACACAGGTAAAAGATTCCTGATGTCTTTTAATCGATCAGATCATTCTGGAAACGTGACAGGTGCTCATACGGCAGAATCAGTCTGCCATGATACAGTCCGCAGCCATCGTTGATCAGGCTCTTGCTCATCGCCGTGAACATATTAACGTCTATTTTTGTCAGATCCAGATTCAGAAGCTTCATGCCTCTTTCATATGCTTCGTCAAAATAAATGCATTCACCTTTCGGGATCGTGTCTCGCTGGATACGTTCCTTTTCTTGGCGTTTTTCGTATTCCAGATGGTTCGCCGGTCCGATCTCGGCAATATCATCCATCCGCTTGGTACGCAGCTGCAGTTCCATATAGCTTCTGGAACTGTTGTCGTAAAATGTAATATGAAGGGACTGATATCCATTGTGGCTTTTGTTGCATACATAATCGCGATAATACGGCTTTACATCGTCATTTAAGAGTGAGGAAGTGCTCAGTTTGACTCCTTTTGCATCTTCTGCATCAAAGCCACGCTCTTCAAGAAATCCCGGCAGAGCATTGGCGATCTCATAGAGGCACTTCAGCTCCTCCGTTTCCAGATCTTCTCCCTGTTTCAGGTGACATTTCGGCATACAGATCACGATGCGGTATGCGATAAAATCACGAAAACAGCTCAGGCGGCTCTTAAGCTTGTTCACTGACGGGTACTTACCGTATTTTGTATAGTAGTCATAAATATAAGAGACAATATAACCGTTGAATTTTTCTTCTGCACGGATCAGCGATTTGATCCTTCCTTTAAAAGTAAAAGCAAGGTACGGATACTGTTTTGCCATATATTTATAAAATTCCCGGATTTGCTGTGACTGAGCAGTCAGGAAATCATTGTGCTCCAGCAGTCCCTTAATCAGAATCAGAAAATTGCTGTGTGCCATGTCAATCTCATTGTGACTTTTTCTTGCCTCTTTTCGCAGTGCATCGGTATACTGCTGCAGAATACGGAAGATCGTATCTCCGGAATATAAATAGTCATTTAAAGTAATCATTTGTTTCTCCTGAATGTTAAAAAGTTACTTTGTAACGAAGCAATTCACAGGCATCTTCTGGTGTCTGGTAATGTGCTTTGGCATTTTAATTTTATTCTAACAGAATTTTTTCATCCGGTCAAAGAAATTCGCTTGTCAGGAAGAAGAACAGGGCGTATAATAAGGTGCTGCATATCTGGATTCATACAAATGAGGAGGATTTCTATGGAACAAAATAAGGAAAACACATCTTCCGTTTCCCGTACTTTAAAAGAATACTTTATTATTACCGTTGCCGTACTCATTATGGATATCGGCATCTATGTTTTTAAATTTCCAAATAATTTTTCTTTCGGCGGAGTATCCGGAATGGCTGTTGTTTTTGCAAAATTTCTTCCCTTTACTGCCTCTGTAATCAACCTGGTCATCAACCTGATTCTTTTGGTGGTCGGTTTCGCTTTTCTTGGAAGAAACTTCGGACTGAAAACAGCCTACGTCACCGTTCTCTCTTCGGTACTATTAAATGTTTTTGAGCATCTTTTCCCGATGTCAGGACCGCTGACCGATCAGATTTCGCTGGAGCTTTGCTTTGCGATCTTGCTGCCGGCAATCGCAGCTGCCCTGCTCTTTTTCGAGAACGCCTCCGGAGGCGGGACAGACATCATCGCCATGATCATCAAAAAGTACTCCACGATGAACATTTCCACCGCTTTGCTGCTCTGCGACCTGCTCATTGTAGTTATGGCATTCTTCGTTTTTGACACTCTGACCGGACTTTGTTCCATCCTTGGGCTGATGGCAAAGACACTGGTCATCGACAAAGTGATCGAACGCATGAAGCTGAACAAGTTCTTTACTATTGTATGTGATTATCCAGAACCGATTTGTGATTTTATTACAGGAGAACTCGGTCACACTGCAACCACTTATCATGCCGAGGGAGCCTACTCTCATACACAGAGAACCGTTATTTTGACCGTTGTCGATGTCAATCAGGCAATTCTGCTGCAGCGTTTTATCAAAAAAAATGAACCCACTGCTTTTATTACCGTTACCAAAAGCAGTGAGATCATCGGAAAGGGATTTTCCAATTACATCTGAGTTCCCTTATTTTGGCATATTCGCCTGAGAGTAGAATTCTTCATAATATTAAGTCCTCCCTGCACCAGAAGATATTCTTTTCCATTTACCGATACTTCCTGATACAGGTAAAGTGGACATTCACAATCCGCTTCGCTACTTGCTCATGAACGCAGTCGCTTCGCGACCTGTCAGTGGGAGCTTTCAACTCCCACTGACATAAGCATCCCCCCTCACCCACCGCTTAGTGCTCTGCACACTTGAAGCGGGGGGAATGCTTCTCTGCGTTCAAACTCCGTAAGATATTCCAGAACCTCCTGCTTTTTCAGCTCTGAAACTGATCCCAGTTGGTATTTTCCAAAATTTCTTTAAAATCAAACTCAATATCTCTGAGCTTATTGTACCATACCGTCCCCAGTGCATCCGGCGAGCGATAATTCTGCGAGGAACAGATGATCACCGGTATCGGATGCTCTCTTTGTTTCATCTTTTCCAGCAGAATAAATCCTGCCTCTTCATTTTCCTTTTCTCCTTTCGCCAGTGGATAGTGCATGTCTGTAACAATCAGATCAGATCCGCTTCGCTTGTCTCCAGATATTCCCATAAGGCCTCCTGATGGTCAAACATCACAATATTTTCCACACCACAGAACTGTAAAGCTCTTTTTATATGTATCGATTTTACAGCTGCATCATCAACGATCACTGCCTTCAGATCTCGAATTTTCATTTGTTCTCCTTTCTTTTTCCAGATATTTTGCCACTAAGCTTTGTCTTCGGGTTCAGTCCTTTTTGACCGGAGACACGATCTGCTTTTCTTTTTCCGACAATCGATATTGCATACCCCTGTCTCCTCCCTCATGACTTTTACTGTTTTAGCTTTTCCAATCTAAAATCTGATTTTGTCTATAAAAATCCTAATTATAGTATATCTTCACCGAATATGTTCGTCAATGGTGATCTATTACTACTTCTTCCGGTGAAACATCAACCTTTTTTAATGCATACAAAAAGCTTTGTAAGAATTATTTCAATTTCCTGCCTCTTCTGTGCTATACAACGATTACTGTTGACAAAATGTGCATCTGATCCTGAAATATTCCGGGCTGCCATACTTTGCTCGATTCTCTGCAAAAAATTTGTCTGATGCATAGAACAGACATCAGCTATTATAAAAAACTGTTTCAGACAGTCGGGAATATCTTGCGGATGATAGAAAAAGATAATCTGACCAAGTACCTGCTGTTTCTGGAGGATGTCTTCCCATATATGGAGAAATACCAGTACAAGAAAGGTATGAAAGAGATTATCCTGGAGATGAAGCAACTTTTGAAAGACAATGAAAATATTGCCGTTACCGACTGCTTTATACCAATAACAGCATTCCCCAAATCAACAATTATGCTGCCTTATTGACAGAATTGCAGGAACCGGAACGGGCAATGGCTGCTCTCCGGAAACTTGCCCAGACCATCAAAGAATACAACTCCGATACCTGTCTGGACTATGCCCTGGTACAGGAATCCAGAGCTTTAAACGATGAAATGGAGATGCTTGTCAAGGATGCTTTGACGAGTTAATTTGTAAAAGTATAAAACTCTAACAATGGGGAGGTTCCCCTCCCCATAAAATTTTTTCTTAAAACTTACACAAAAAACTTGACAAACCCGGTTTTTTCGTAATTTCTTTCGGATTCTTCTATCGTCTATTTTTTGATCTTCACAGATTTCTTCTGCCCCTTTCCTTTGAACAGACGCTTGTAAGACTTCAGTTGTTTCTTCGGTACTTTAATAACGCATTTTCTGTTGATGCCTGTGAGAGCACCTTTTCCGACTTTCTTTAATTTTGTACTCTTCACAGTAATCTTCTTGAGGTTCTTGCAATTCTTAAAGGCATTCTTTCCGATAGAGGTTACATTCTTTCCAATCGTTACGCTCTTTAACTTTTTGCAGCCTTCAAAACTGCCGGTTCCGATCTCTGTAACCGTGTCAGGAATTACAACTGTCTGCAGCTTCTTACTGTTCTTAAATGTTTTTGCCGCAATGCCTGTCACCTGATACTTCACATTGTTAATTGTAACGGTTTTGGGAATTGTAACCTTCTTTGCCTTTTTCTCCTTGGCAGACAGCTTTGTAAGCGTTACTGATGGCTTACTTTCAGAACCATCTGATTCTGTCACCTTAAATTCCCTGCCTGTTTTCTCTTTCAGAGATGTTCCAGCCGCAGGCACATCTGGTTTCGGTCGTGAATAGTTACAGTGCAAGGTAAAAGGAATTGAGATATTTTGACGCAAGTCTTCATCATAAGCTCCGAAAACATTTAATACATCACCGCCACTACCAAAGCTGATTGCATTCCACTGTTCCTGTGTGCCTGTATAATATACATCTTTTAATCCGCTACAGAACCAAAATGCAAGATCCCCTATGCTCGTTACACTCGACGGGATCTCTATACCGGTTAACCCGCTGCAGTCATAAAATGCATAATACCCTATGCTCGTTACACTCGACGGGATTTTTGTGTTTTTACAGCCCTGTATAAGAGTATTCGTCGCTTTTTTTATAATGGCATTACAGTTATCTCTGCTGTCATAGACCTCATTGCCAGCTTCTACGTTTATACTTGTTAACCCGCTACAGCCAGAAAATGCAGCTTCCCCTATCTTCGTTACACTCGATGGGATCTCTATGCCGGTTAACCCGCTACAGCTAGAAAATGCTTGATCCCTTATGCTCGTTACACTCGACGGGATCTCTATGCCGGTTAACCCGCTACAGCCAGAAAATGCAAAATTCCCTATGCTCGTTACACTCGACGGGATTTCTATGCTGGTTAACTCGCTACAGCCAAAAAATACTTCATTCCCTATGCTCGTTACTTTAATATCCTTAATTTTCGTGGGTATTTCTACAGCTCCCTTTGCATTATAATCACACCTTGTTATTTCCACATATTTTGTTTCATCCGGTTTCTGATAAATGCAATAGGACAGATATCCTTCTTTTCCATCCTCAACCTTTGTATCTTCCGTTTCTGCCTGATCTGCTTCCAGCTCCGGCTTTTCTGCCGTTTCCTGTTCTGCTGCTGTATCTACAGTCACGGCTGTTTCATTCTCCGAAACGGTCTCCGCAGATACCGGTACTGAACTGCAGATCACTGCTGCAGTCAATGCCATTGTCAACATTTTTTGTACGTGTCTCTTTTTCATTTGGTCCCTCCTGATCTCTTTTTATATGATACTGAAAGTATTTTAGCTTTTATCATGTATCTTCGATACATGACAGCACACGTTCGGGTGAAACTTCTTCTCCACGAGATGCGTATCCCCTTTTTAGATAAATCTGTTTTAGTATATATTTCACCTGCAGACAAGTCAAGCTTTCTTTCGTTTTTCTTTTATGTGTTTTTTCTAAAAAATATAAGGAAAATAAGGCTTTCCACACTTTTATAATAGTATGATGCCAGGGTCAAAAGGTCTAAATCTTGACATAGGACCATTCCTCGGCTGTTTCAATTCTTCTACCACATTAGGAGCATCATACATTGGCAAGCCTAAATCTCTCTTTACCTCTGCGATAT
>NZ_JBKVNQ010000077.1:6393-9908 GCF_046967715.1 Hominisplanchenecus sp. | reverse complement strand
AGACTTCAGAGTTTCCTGAGTAAAGTTCTTTAAAGAGAATTTATCGAAATACAGGAAACGGCATGGGTGTCAGAAAAGCTCCGGTGCCGTTTTTTTATGCTGACAGATGAAAAATTATGCGAAAAGAAATGCTTGCATATTAAACAGGCATCGCTATAATAATAGAAGAAACGTAATGATACAGTGTGGCAGGAGCATTTGCTGTCCGGACTGTAAAAATCTAAAAGCAAAGTGGTGGATAAAATTGAACTATACAGAAGCAGTAGAATATATACTTAATGTACCAAAATTTACGACAAAAAACAAACCGGAACATACTGTAGAGCTGTTAAAAAGACTGGGACATCCGGAGTGCGGCATGAAGGTGATCCATGTTGCAGGAACCAATGGAAAAGGTTCTGTCTGTGCCTTTCTTTCAGAGATGCTGACACTGGCAGGCAAAAAGACCGCTCTTTTTACCTCTCCGCATCTGGTTCGGATCAACGAACGTTTCCAGATCAACAATGTACCGATCAGCGACGAGCTTTTTCTGGAATCTTATCAGAAAGTACAGGCAGCCATTGACGGCATGGTAAAAGACGGACTGCCGCATGCAACTTATTTTGAGCTGCTCTATGCGGTTGCCATGGTTGCTTTTCAGAAAGAAAAGGCAGAATACGTGGTTCTGGAGACCGGTCTTGGCGGAAGACTCGATGCGACCAACACGATCGAACATCCGATCGCAACGGTGATCACTTCGATCAGCCTAGATCACACGGAGATCCTCGGAGATACGATCGAAAAGATCGCAGGGGAAAAGGCCGGGATCATCAAAGAAGGTGTGCCGGTCATCTACGACGGCAGAAACGAAGAGGCAGAAAAGGTCATCAAAAAGAGGGCCAAAGAGCTTCACGCACCGGCGTTTGCACTGAAAGAAGAAATGTATGAAATTTTGGGAAACACGGACAAAAGTATTGATTTTTGCCTGAATTGTGGGTATTATGAACATGCAAAAGTGACCGCACCTTATCTTGCACCATATCAGGTGGTGAACAGTTCTCTGGCACTGCTTGCCATGGATGTGATCGATCCGAAACAGGAGATCTCGCAAGATCTTCGTATCCGGGCGATCAAAGAGACAAAATGGCAGGGACGTATGGAGACCGTTCTGCCGGGTGTGATCGTGGATGGGGCACACAATGCGGATGGTATCGCACAGTTTGTAAAGACCGTGCAGAGCGTACAGGAGCGTTATCGGATCGTACTGCTGTTCTCCGCTGTGGTAGAGAAAAATTACGAAGAGATGATCCACACGATCTGCAGCCAGACGACACCGTCTGCGGTGGTAGTCACGGAGATCAAAGGCGACCGCATCGTGCCGGCAGGGGAGCTTTCCGAAGTGTTTGCAAAATACACAGACGCACAGATCGTAACGGAACCGGATATCGAGAAAGCGTTTGAAAGGGCATGCACCCTTCGACAGGACGGACTTTTGTTCTGTGCGGGATCTTTATATCTGGTAGGGGAGATCAAAGAAATCCTGGAAAAATGCAAGGCATGACAAAGGAGCAGATTTTATGATTAATTACGAAGAAGAATTAAAAAAATTTCATTCCAGCCTCGATGTGAATGAAGCAGAAGATGCCATCTACAATCGGGATCTGACGGATATCACCGATATTCTCAAAGAGCTGATGAAAGATGAAAAAAAGAAGATAAGAAGATAAGGGGACAGCATGAATTGTATTTACTGCGGAACTCCATTATCCGATATTGATTACTGTACCGGATGCGGAGCGGACATTACGATACTGAAACGTGTGGCACGTATTTCCAATCTGCTTTACAACGAAGGATTGGACAAAGCACGCGTCAGGGACTTGTCGGGAGCGATTAAATCACTGAAGAGAAGTCTTGAGTTCAACAAAGAAAATAAAGATGCAAGAAATCTTCTGGGACTGGTCTATTTTGAGTCAGGTGAGGTTGTATCTGCACTGACCGAATGGGTGATCAGCAAAAATATGAACCCGGATGACAATCTGGCGGAATACTACATAGACAAGCTGCAGTCCAACAAAAACAAGCTGGATACGATCAATCAGACGATCCGCAAGTACAATCAGGCACTGGTCTACTGCCGTGAAGATCATGATGATATGGCAATGATCCAGCTGAAAAAAGTACTTTCCCAGAATCCAAAACTGATCAAGGCATACCACCTTTTAGCGTTGCTTTATCTGAAACATCAGGATTACGAAAAAGCAAGAAAACTGCTCAAAAAAGCAGCATTCATTGACACAAACAATACAACGACACTCCGCTATCTCCAGGAAGTGGAGCTGGCGACCGGTATCAGCACCAGTCTGGATGTCAAACGTAAGAAAAAATATGCAAAAGAAAAGGTTGATCGCTTAAGCGGCACGGTAACCTACATGAACGGCAATGAGATGATCATCCAGCCGACAACGTTCCGTGACAGCTCGGCGGTTGCCACGTTTATCAATATTTTCCTCGGCATTGTACTCGGGGCAGCTGTGGTGTGGTTCCTTGTTGTACCATCGACACGTCAGAGCATCTATGAAAAGGCAAATGCACAGGTAACGGATGCCAACTCCCAGATGGCGGCTCAGGTTTCAAGGGTGCAGGGACTGCAGGAAGAGATCGACGGCTATCAGAGCAAGGTCGATGCAGCGAACAAGGCAAAAGAAGAAGCGGATAAAAAGGCAGATTCTTATGATGAGATCCTGCAGGCAGCCAATTATTATCTGGCAAACGATATGACAAAAGCAGCGGATGCGTTCAATCAGATCGAGGAGAGCAGCATGACCGGAAAAGGTCAGGAGCTGTATGCGACACTGAAAACGGCTCTTGCGGACTATGTGTTTACGGAGGCCTACAATGCAGGGGCAACGGCGTTTGCGTCCGGAGATTATAAAACAGCGATCACACAGCTGAAAAAGGCGACCGAAGCCAAGACAGATGATTTCAATGCTTGGTATTATCTGGCATTTTCTTACCGTAACAACAACGATACGAAAAAGGCGAACAAGATCTTCCGGCAGATCGTACAGCAGTTCCCGACACAGGCGGCAGCTTATAATATTTCCGGCTACATCACAAGCGATACTTCATCGGGCAGCAGTACGACAAATGCTACACAGGATACGACGACCGGAGGAACGGACACCACAAATACAGCCGGAACAACCGATACCACAAATGCAGCCGGGACAACGGATAACACCACCGGGGCGGCTGATACGACCGGAAATGATACGACCGGAAATG
Organism: Hominisplanchenecus sp.; assembly: GCF_046967715.1. Lineage (NCBI taxonomy): Bacteria > Bacillati > Bacillota > Clostridia > Lachnospirales > Lachnospiraceae > Hominisplanchenecus > Hominisplanchenecus sp. Next base: position 6,641 of record NZ_JBKVNQ010000077.1, on the reverse strand, counting down.
ATACGACCGGCAACGATACCACAGGCGATAACGGTACTGCGGATATCAACAACATGTTTGGCATCGAATAAGAAAATATGAAATACAAAAGAGAAGCTTACACAGATCGAAAAAGATCGGTGAGGGCTTCTTTTTTTATCTTAGTCGGAGAAGACTCCCTATAAGTGGCGAGCAACAAATTTGTCTTAGTGGAAGTGCAATCTCCGACTAAGATAAACGCTCCGCGAGGGCACACATTGTCCAGTGGA
>NZ_JBKVNQ010000077.1:0-6333 GCF_046967715.1 Hominisplanchenecus sp. | reverse complement strand
GTCAGCAAAGCTGACCAGAATCGCGTGCCAAGTCTCACGTGCGTTCGACTTGAAGCAACAGTATACGGAAAAGATTGGGGGATATCAGAAAGATGCAGGATTTTGTGAAAATGAGAGGGAGCGACATGATCATTTTTGTTCCGGAAGAGCTGGATCATCACGGTGCAGAGAAAATACGCCGGGAGGCAGATCAGCTGATGGGAAGCCGGAGAGTCAAACAGGTGATCTTTGATTTTAGGGAGACGGTGTTTATGGACAGTGCCGGGATCGGCATGATCATGGGTCGCTATAAACTGATGCAGTCGCTTGGAGGAAAGGTGACGGCAATTCATGTAAACCAGAGGGTACGCAGGATCCTGCTGCTTTCCGGAATCTATAAAATTGTCGGGATTTACGAGGATACCCCACAGACAACCGGGGCGATGTATGGAGGGAACAGACATGGGGTATGAAAACGAAATGAAGATAGAGTTTGACAGTCGCTCCTGCAACGAAGGGTTTATCCGCGTGGCAGTTTCCGCTTTTATGACACAGCTCAATCCGACGCTGGAAGAGGTGGCGGATGTAAAGACAGCAGTTTCAGAAGCAGTCACAAACTGTATCGTACATGCATATGACGGAAAGGTGGAGAAAATAACGGTATCCTGTCATATCGAAGGAAATGCCCTCTGCCTGTCGGTCAAAGATACCGGATGCGGCATCCCGGACATTGAAAAAGCCATGGAACCACTGTTTACGACCAGACCGGAGATGGAACGTTCCGGTATGGGATTTGCCTTTATGGAAGCTTTTATGGATGAAGTGCATGTCGAATCCACACCTGGACATGGAACCACGGTTTCCATGCGAAAGGAGATCGGATGGAACAAACCCTTGCATTGATCGAACGTTCTCACAAGGGGGACAAAGATGCAAGGAATATACTCGCACAGCAGAATATGGGACTTGTCTATACCGTCGCGAGGCGTTTTAACGGCAGAGGATGTGAGATGGAAGATCTGATACAGATTGGAAGCATCGGACTGTTAAAAGCAATCGATAAATTTGACCTTTCCTATGATGTCAGATTTTCAACGTATGCAGTTCCAATGATCGCAGGAGAGATCAAACGGTTTCTGCGGGACGACGGGATGATCAAGGTCAGCCGCTCTTTAAAAGAGATGGCGGTAAAAGTGTGCATGACAAGAGAAAAGCTGGAAAAGGATTACGGGAGGGAACCAACCCTGGAAGAAGTTTCAGAAGAGATCGGGGCGACAAGAGAAGAGATCGTGATGGCGATGGAGTCTGCAAGCGAGGTAGAATCGCTGCACAAGACCATTTACCAGGGGGACGGAAATGCCATTTCTCTGATGGACGGTATAAAAGAAGAAAAAGATGCCTCAGAAGAACTTCTGGATCATATGCTTTTAAACAGTCTTCTTGGTACGCTGGAAGAAAAAGAACGTGATCTTCTGCGGCTTCGCTATTTTGAAGACCTGACGCAGGTGCAGGTCGCAAAACAACTGGATATGACACAGGTGCAGGTTTCCAGGATGGAAAAGAAGATTCTGGGGAAACTGAGGGAACGGCTGTAAAGGCGGATTCTGGGAAAAAGAAAGGGATGATAACCGGGAATAAAAAACAAAACAAAGGAGATACTACAGAAGAAAGAAAAATACAGCTGGAGGCTACGATATGAAGCAAGCAGGCGGTGAGACACTTTATCTGAAAGTGGATCGAAATGTGCAGGTACATGACAAAAAAGTAACGATTGGTGATCTCGCACAGATTCTCTGTACAGATAAACAGACAGAAAATCTTGTGAAAACCATCAAAGTGCCGCAGGCGACAAACGGGAAACCGGGGCGGCATACGATGTCGGTCATGGAGCTGATTGAGCGGATCCAGGAAGAAGTTTCCGGGCTTGAGATCAACAACATCGGAGAGTATGATTTCCTTGTGACGTATGAAGCGGAAAAACAGCCGGGGCGTGTGCTCAGTTACGCAAAAACCATATTTGTCGCGGCACTGTCGTTTTTTGGGGCGGCTTTTACGATCATGACGTTTAACAACGATGTGGACATTCCAAAGCTGTTTGCTCAGATCTATCAGCAGTTTACGGGCACACCGTCCAGTGGTTTTACGGTTATGGAGTTCTCGTACTCGATTGGGCTGGGGCTTGGGATACTGCTCTTTTTCAATCATTTCGGCGGCAGAAAGATCACGGCAGATCCGACACCTCTGGAAGTGGAGATGCGTACTTACGAAGATGAGATCGACACGACGCTGATCGAGCGAAGCACCCGTGACCCGAAAAAACAGAAAAACACAAATCAGCAGAAAAAGGCGGGTGGATGATATGGCGGAAAAACAGATCATTCCGGCAGTCGTGGGACTCTCCGGAGGTTTTGTCATAGCAGGCGGTGTGATCGCCCTGATGGTGGGACTTGGGATCATCACGCGGTTTGTCGGGATCACACATACGGCAAAGCATGTGAAAAAATATGAGACAGCGATACTTGCAGGAGCCATTTTCGGAAATCTTCTGACGGTGCATCAGATCCGGATTCCACTGGGAATTTTTGGTCTTGTGCTGATGGGTGTGCTGTTTGGGATTTTTGTTGGTGGATGGATCCTGGCACTGGCAGAAATTGTCAATATTTTTCCCATCTTTGCCAGAAGGATCGGCATTACAAAAGGTTACAGTCTGATTGTGATCGCGATTGCAGTCGGAAAAACGGCGGGCAGTCTGTACCATTTTTACAGGCGTTGGGGCATGTAGAAAGCAGACGGCAGGAAGGAATGTTAAGAACATGAAAGATGTGTTAAAAGAACAGAGAAATCAGAAATACAATGATTATGTCAAACAGGTGACACCGGTGCACAGTCTGCCGTTGAATATGCTCAAAGCGTTTGTGACAGGCGGCGTGATCTGCGTGATCGGACAGGCAATCTTAAATTATGGGGATATGCTCGGACTGGAAAAAGACATTGCAGCGAGCTGGTGTTCCCTGATCCTGATTTTTGTCAGTGTGATACTTACCGGTCTGAATATTTATCCGAAACTTGCAAAGTTCGGCGGAGCAGGAACGCTGGTGCCGATCACTGGATTTGCCAATTCGGTGGCAGCTTCTGCGATCGAATATCAGAAAGAAGGGCAGGTTTTCGGGATCGGATGCAAGATCTTTACGATTGCAGGACCTGTGATCCTGTATGGGATCTTCTCGAGCTGGGTGCTGGGACTGATCTACTGGATCTTTCAGGTGACTGTATATCAAATGTGAGATGAATCCCGTCTTAGCAGGCGGTGCACTACAGGCTTGTATCAGTGGCAGATCCGATTAAAAAAAGTCCTGAATGTTCTTCAGGACTTTTTTCATGCCGGTGGCCGGACTCGAACCGGCACGGCTGTTAAACCGCTTGATTTTGAGTCAAGTGCGTCTGCCAATTCCGCCACACCGGCAAAATCTCAAAACCGATATTTAGTTTACCATAAATATTCTGGTATTGCAAGCGTTTTTTGCGTGTTTTCTTTTACTTTACACCCGAACGGAGATAGGATATACTGAGGGGGAACGAAAAACAAAGGAAAAGACAGCGGGGGATCACGATGGATTGTAAAAAAGCCCAGTCATTGGTAACAGCTTATATTATGAGAAAACTCAATGACAAAGATCTGGAAGACTTTCTGGAACATGTGGATAGCTGTGAGGAATGTTATGAGGAGCTGGAAATATACTATACCGTACATTATACTATAGCCCGCCTGGATGAAGATGAGGCGGATCAGGTGTATAATGTCAAAAAGGCACTGCAGAACCGTCTGGAAGAAAGTCGTTTTTATATATGGAGGACAAAAGTTTCCAGGATCTACCGCATTGGGCTCATGGTACTGGCGGAGCTGCTTCTGGTTGTGATCCTAATGACACAGGCAGATCTGTGGCAGAACGGAACCATGGAACACAATCCGATCTGTCAGTTTTTATCCATACACAGAGAAGACAGAAGGCAGGCAGAGACAGAGTCTAAGCCGAGTGAAACAGAAAGCGAAACAAAGAATCCTCTGATAAAAACAGACACTGCTTCGACAGAAAATGAAACAACAACGCAGAAACAGAGAGAAAAGAAGCAGTCGAAAAACAGGAAAAACAAGAAAAACAAGAAAAACAAGAAAAAATCAAAGAAATCAAAAAAGAAGAAAAAGAAGCAGACTAAAAAAACGACAGAAAAGTGAAAGAACAGAAAAGAGGACTGGAACATTGAGAGAAAAACTCGTTTTGATCGACGGACACAGTATTTTGAACCGGGCATTTTACGGAGTGCCGGAGCTGACCAACTCGGAAGGGCTGCATACAAATGCGGTCTATGGTTTTTTAAATATTTTATTTAAAATCCTTGCGGAAGAACAGCCGCAGTATCTGGCGGTTGCTTTTGACCTGAAAGCACCAACCTTTCGCCATAAAATGTATGATGCTTACAAAGGGACGAGAAAGCCGCAGCCGCCGCAGCTCCACGAGCAGGTGCCGGTCATGAAAGAAGTGCTGACGGCGATGGGCGTACCGCTTCTGATGAAAGAAGGCTATGAGGCGGATGACCTGCTTGGAACGGTGGCAAAGCGGATGGAAAAGGAAGGTCTGGATGTTTCTGTGGTCTCCGGTGACCGGGATCTTTTGCAGCTTGCAACAGAGCACATCATGATCCGCATACCAAAGACGAAGCGGACCGGCACGGAGATCGAGGATTACCATGCAAAAGAAGTGCTGGAGAAGTATCAGGTGACACCGCCGCAGATCATTGAACTGAAGGCGATGATGGGTGATGCCTCGGACAATATTCCGGGACTTCCGGGAGTCGGTGAAAAGACGGCGACCAAACTGGTCGTGGCGTATGGCACGATCGAGAATGCCTGTGCCCATGTGGAGGAGATCAAGCCGACCAAGGCGAAAAATGCTTTTCTGGAGCACTATGATCTGGCAGTTCTCAGCAAAAAACTGGCGACGATCGATACCGACAGCCCGATTGATTTTGTGCTGGAGGATGCGAGACTTACCGATCTGTATACGCCGGAAGCCTTTGCCCTGTTCAAAAAGCTGGAGTTTAAGAATCTGCTGGGAAGATTTCAGTGTGATGCAGCGGATCAGAAGATAGAACAGTATTTTTACGCAGTGGAAGATTTTGGTGAGGCGGAAGACGTGTTTGCACAGGCAGCAGGGGCAGCACTCGTGAGCTTTTCTGTCATTTCTCACAAAGGAGAAGTAAAAGGCATCTCTCTTGGCTGGGAGAAAGAAAAGATTTATTATATCCCGGCACAGGGTTTTGTGACTGATCAGTATCTCTGTGAAAAAATGACGGAAGTGCTGGAAAAAGCGGATGCGGCTGTCACGATGAACGTCAAAGAGCAGCTTTCGTATCTGCACGTGGAGAAGAAAAATCTCTTTGATGCAGCGATCGCCATGTATCTTTTAAATCCACTCAAAGATACCTATGCGTACGAGGACATTGCAAAAGAATGTCTGGATCTTCTGGTTCCGTCCGTGCAGGAGCTGCTTGGGAAAGAAGATTTTGGATCGGAAGATGAGAAAGCAGTGAAAAATGCAGCCTGCTATGGCACGTACACCTGCCTGGAAGGAAAAGCAAAACTGGAAGAAAAGTTAAAAGAGAACGGTATGTGGGATCTGTTTAAGGAGATTGAGATGCCGCTGGTCTATACGCTTTACGACATGGAAAAAGCCGGTATAAAGGCAGATGGAGAGGCGTTAAAGCAGTATGGGGAGCAGTTGTCCGGACGGATCAAAGAACTGGAAACGACGATCTACGATCTGGCTGGAGAGACCTTCAATATCAATTCTCCGAAGCAGCTCGGTGTGATTTTGTTTGAAAAACTGCAGCTTCCATATGGAAAGAAAACGAAGACCGGCTACTCGACCGCGGCCGACGTGCTGGAGAAACTGGCACCGGAGGCACCGATCGTGTCCCATATTCTGGAGTACCGTCAGCTTGCAAAGCTCAAATCCACCTACGCGGACGGACTGGCAGGTTACATTGCGGCAGACGGAAGGATCCACAGCAAGTTCCATCAGACGATCACGGCAACGGGACGCATCAGCAGCACGGAGCCGAACCTTCAGAACATCCCGATCCGTATGGAACTTGGCAGAATGATCCGCAAAGTCTTTATCCCGGAAGATGGATTTGTCTTTGTGGATGCCGACTACTCCCAGATCGAGCTGCGTGTGCTGGCACACATTTCCGGGGATGAAAGGCTGATTGAAGCTTACCGGGAAGCTCAGGACATCCACCGGATCACGGCCTCCCAGGTGTTCCATGTGCCGTTTGATGAAGTGACACCTTTGC
>NZ_JBKVNQ010000076.1:0-10029 GCF_046967715.1 Hominisplanchenecus sp. | reverse complement strand
GAGCACTTGACTTTTAATCAAGTTGTCCGGGGTTCGAATCCCCGATGCCTCATGATTCGAGAAAAGCATTACTCATAGTGAGTAGTGCTTTTTTGTTGCTTAAAACGGATATGCGACTGCGTTCATGAGCAAGTAGCGAAGCGGATATTGAAAAAGGAGGGCGGAAATTTGAAGAAAAATGATTTATATATGATTTCCGGAACGGAATATAAGGAAATGACAAAGGAAATCCTTGCACAGTCTGATTTGTGGGGGGAGATTGAAAAAAAGGCAGATCAGAAGCAAAAAGAAGCAGATCGGATGGTGATCGGGATCAAGCCGAATCTGGTATCACCGACGGAGGCTTCTTATGGGGCAACGACGCATCCGGAGATTGTGGCGGGAATTATTGAATATTTGCAAGAAAGAAGTTGTCAACATATCGTGATGCTGGAGAGTTCCTGGGTTGGGGATAAAACTTCGGAATCTATGGAAGTCTGTGGATATGACAGGCTGGTTGAAAAATATAACGTACCATTTTGGGATATGCAGCTCGATGAAAGCAGTGAAGTGGATTGTGTCGGAATGAAACTTCAAATCTGCAACAGTGTGAGAAAGCTGGATTTTTTGATCAATGTTCCGGTTCTGAAGGGGCATTGCCAGACGAAGATTACCTGTGCTCTGAAAAATATGAAAGGTCTGATTCCAAATAAGGAGAAGAGGCACTTTCATAAGCTGGGTCTGCATAAACCGATCGCACATCTGAATGTGGGGATTCATCAGGATTTTATTGTAGTGGATAATATCTGTGGGGATCTGGATTTTGAAGATGGGGGAAATCCGGTTGTTATGAACCGGATTCTGACAGCAAAAGATCCGGTTTTATGTGATACGTTTGTATGTCAGATGCTTTATTATAGGAGAGAAGACGTTCCATATCTGGTTATGGCGGAGGAGCTTGGTGTGGGTTCTACTGATCTGGAACATGCGAATCTGATACAGATCAGATTCGAAAAAGGAACAAAAGAAGAAGAACAAGGTTCAGAAGAAACGGCAAGTGGAAAAGATATCAACAGAAAAGCAAAAGAAGTGAAAGATATCCACAAAACAGTATGGAAGGGCTGGGAAGATGTGGATATTCCAAGGGAGCGAAAGATTGTTGAACTGCAGGATGCTGTCGAGGAAGTGGAGTCCTGCAGTGCCTGTTATGGCTATCTGATCCCGGCACTGGATATGCTGAAACAGGAAGGTTTGTTTGAGAAACTGGACTGTAAAATTGCTGTTGGACAGGGATACCGCGGTAAAAGCGGGAAACTGGGGGTTGGAAACTGTACTTGCAGGTTTGAGCATTTTGTAAAAGGATGTCCGCCGACGGAGATAGAAATTTATGAATATTTGAAGAAATATCTGATACAATATTAGAAATTAGAAAAATTATCCAATTCATCGAAAAAACCTTTGCTTTAGATATGGGGATATAAGATGCGTCCATTGAATTTACGCGTATATCAAATTTTGATAAAAACTTTTCATTTTTTACTTGTGAAAGTGTTGCTGACATGGTATGATATTTTAAGACGTTGCATGGAGGGAGCTATGATTTAAGCGGATAAAATTGCAGCTTCGGTCTTGCAGTCGCAGATAACATCCATGTGATGTGCGTGGAAGTATATTGTCGGATTTTGGAACTTAATGGGAGGTATACAACTTAATTTGCTAATTTAAGTTTGCGGCCTCCCTGTTTTAAACAAGAGTTTGTTAAAAAATAGACAATATCAGTAAACTTATTCAGGAAAGGAGTAATTTATGAGCAGCAAAATTACTATCATTGGAGCAGGAAGTGTTGGGTCTACAATTGCTTATACGTTATCTAATCAGGATATCGCATCTGAGATCGTTCTGATTGATATCAATAAAGAAAAAGTAGCAGGAGAAGTTATGGATATTATCCAGGGAACCTGCTTCCGCGACCCGATCAATATCAAAGCAGGTGAATATGAGGATGCGAAAGATTCCAATATCGTTATCATCACCTCTGGTATTGCAAGAAAACCAGGTCAGACACGTATTGAGCTGGCACAGACAAATGTAAATATTCTCAAAGATATCACACCGAAAATTGTTAAAGAGGCACCAAATGCTCTCTACGTAATCGTAAGCAATCCGGTTGATATCATGACTTATGTATTCACAAAAATTTCCGGACTGCCGGAGAATCAGGTTGTTGGTTCCGGTACGATCCTGGATACAGCAAGACTTCGCTGTGGACTGGCAGAGCATTTTGATATTGCACAGAAGAACATCCACGCTTATGTATTTGGTGAGCATGGTGATACTTCTTTCATTCCGTGGTCACGTGCACATATTTCCTGTGCAAACATTGATGAGTACACTACACTGATGAACAATATCGGCAAAGAAATCCCGACTCTGGATAAAGATGCAATGCTTGAATATGTACAGAAATCCGGTGGAAAGATCATTGCAAACAAAGGTGCTACATTCTATGCAGTATCTGCTTCTGTATGTCGTCTGTGCGGACTTCTGCTGTCTGCTTATGATTCTACCGCAACGGTATCTTCTATGATGCACGGTGAATACGGCATTGATGATGTATGCTTAAGTACACTGAGCATGATCGGTCCGAACGGTCTGAAAGGCAAAGTTCCGGTACCTCTGACAGACGAAGAAGTTGAAAAACTGAAGAAGAGTGCAGATGCACTGAAATCTGTTATTGCACAGATCGAACTGTAAGATTTCAGCAGACAAAACACCATAGAGAAAGAAACTTGATGGATTTTGTACTGCGATTGTCAAAAGACTGAACCGTTACAAATAATGGTATAAAGAATGTTTGAAAAATAACAGGGAATTTTAAGGTATGCAGTATGCGATACAGAACATTATATTCATGAAAATCAGAATTTTCAAAATTCTCTGTTATGTATAAAGTTACTATAAATAAAATATCGCAAATATGCGGCATCAGGAGGTAAAAATGGTTTACAGTTATTTTCCTGGATGTACTCTGAAAACAAAAGCGAAAGATCTGGATCGTTACGGCAGAGAATCTGCAAAAGCCCTTGGATTTGAGCTGGAAGAGATTGAAAACTGGCAGTGCTGCGGCGGTGTATATCCGCTGGGAACAGATGAGATTGCCAGCAAACTTTCTTCTGTTCGTGCATTAAATGATGCAAAAGAAAAAGGTCAGGATCTTGTTACGCTTTGTTCAGCATGTCATCACGTAATAAAACGTGTAAATGATGATATGAAAAATGTGGAGGACATCCGCACAAGAGCAAATAATTATATGCAGCTTGAGCAGCCTTATGAAGGTGAGACAAATGTACTTCATTATTTAGAGGTACTGCGTGACAGAGTGGGATTTGATGAATTAAAGAAAAAAGTGGTAAAACCGCTGACAGGAAGAAAAATAGGTGCCTACTATGGTTGTCTGCTTCTTCGTCCAAGCTCAGTACTGGCATTTGATGACCCGGAAAATCCAACCATTATTGAAGATTTTATCCGTGCGATCGGAGCAGAACCTGTTATTTACGGTTACCGCAACGAGTGCTGCGGAGGATATATTTCCCTGAAAGAAAAAGAAATGAGCGGAAAAATGGTTGACCGCATCATGGATTCTGCAGCCGGAATGGGAGCAGAAGAACTGATCACAGCCTGTCCGCTGTGCCTGTATAATCTGAACACCAGCACAAGTGCAAACAAGCTTCCGGTTCATTACTTTACAGAACTGCTTGCAGAGGCACTGGGTCTGAAAGAGGAGGTGCAGGAATAATGAAAACAGCAAGAGATAATGCAGAAAAGATCAAAGAGATCAGCGGTGCAAATCCTCAGAAATGTATGAAATGCGGCAAATGTTCCGCAACCTGCCCTGCTTTTAATGAAATGGATATCAAGCCACATCAGTTTGTATCCTATGTAGCAGAAGAAAATATTGATGCATTGATGCAGTCCGAAACTCTGTGGAAATGTCTTTCCTGCTTCGCATGTGTAGAAAGATGTCCAAGAGATGTAAAACCTGGAAAACTGATTGATGCAGCAAGACAGATGGTTGTGCGTCAGAGAGGTGCAGATTATCTGAAAGCAGAAGAAATACCAGAACTTCTGGATCCGGAACTGCCACAGCAGCTTCTGGTAAGTGCGTTCAGAAGATATAAGAGATAAATGAGAGAAAGTTGGAGGTGAACTCATTGCAGAGAATAGGAGTATTTGTCTGTCATTGCGGAAGTAACATTGCAGCTACTGTAGATGTGAAAAAAGTAGTGGAAATGGCAAAACTGGAGCCTGGAGTTGTCCATGCAGAAGATTATCAGTATATGTGTTCTGAAGCAGGACAGGCAAAAATAGATGCTGCAATTAAAGAAAAAGGTCTGACAGGAATGGTAGTATGTTCCTGTTCACCACGTATGCACGAAACAACATTCAGAAAGGCTGCTGAAAGAGCCGGACTGAACCCATACATGGTAGAAATTGCAAACATCCGTGAGCATTGTTCCTGGATCCATAAGGATATGGAAGAAGCTACAAAAAAAGCGGTTATCCTTATGAGAGCAGCCGTTGCAAAAGTAAACTTAAATGCACCGCTTCAGCCGGGTGAGAGCCGTGTAACAAAACGTGCACTGGTTATCGGCGGCGGTATCGCAGGTATTCAGACAGCGATTGATATCGCAGATGCCGGATATGAAGTAGATATCGTGGAGAAAGAGCCGAGTATCGGAGGAAGAATGTCCCAGATCGATAAGACATTCCCGACGCTGGACTGTTCTGCATGTATCCTGACACCGAAAATGGTGGAAGCTTCCGCACATGAAAAGATCACGCTGTATACATATAGTGAAGTAGAAAAAGTAAGCGGATTCGTAGGTGATTTTACGGTTGATATCCGTAAAAAAGCAAGAAGCGTAGACATGGATAAATGTACAGGCTGTGGTGTCTGCCAGGAAAAATGTCCTTCCAAAAAGACTCCAAGTGAATTTAACCGTGGACTGAGCAACAGAAGTGCAATCTACACACCGTTTGCACAGGCAATCCCGAATGTACCGGTTATTGACAGAGAACATTGTATCAAATTCAAGACCGGAAAATGTGGTGTCTGCTCAAAGGTATGTCAGGCAGGTGCGATTGATTACGATCAGAAAGACGAGATCATCACACAGAAATATGGTGCAATTGTTGTAGCAACCGGTTTTGATATGATCAAACTGGATAAATATGATGAATATGCATACAATCAGAGCCCGGATGTTATTACATCTCTGGAACTGGAGCGTATCATGAATGCAGCAGGTCCGACAAAGGGACATCTGGAGCGTATGTCAGACCATAAAGCACCAAAGAAAATGGTATTTGTACAGTGTGTCGGATCAAGATGTTCTGATGAAAGAGGAAAGAGCTACTGCTCTAAAATCTGCTGTATGTATACTGCAAAACATGCAATGCTGATCCGTGATAAATATCCGGATGTAGATGTTACCGTATTCTATATTGATGTTCGTACACCAGGTAAGAACTTTGACGAGTTCTATCGCCGTGCGGTAGAAGAATATGGCGTTCACTACATCAAAGGCCAGGTAGGAAAGGTTGTTCCGCAGGAAAACGGACAGCTGCTTGTACAGGCTTCTGACCTTCTGGACAACAAACAGATCCTGATGGAAGCTGACATGGTTGTTCTGGCAGCAGCAATCGAGCCGAACCCGGATGTAAGAAAGATCGCTACCATGCTGACAGCAAGTATCGATACAAACAACTTCCTGACAGAAGCACACGCAAAACTGCGTCCGGTAGAATCTCCGACAGCAGGTATCTTCCTGTCCGGTGTATGTCAGGGACCAAAAGATATTCCGGAGACAGTATCTCAGGCTGGTGCCGCAGCAGTAAAAGCAATTGGTCTGCTTGCAAAAGATAAACTGATGACCAATCCATGTACTGCAAAACCAGATGAACTGCTGTGTAATGGATGTTCTACATGTGCAAATGTTTGCCCTTACGGTGCAATCAGCTATATTGACAAAGAAGTAAACGACCACGGTATCCGTGAAGTACGCCGTATTGCCCAGGTAAACAGTGCTCTGTGTCAGGGCTGTGGTGCTTGTACCGTTGCCTGCCCATCCGGTTCTATGGATCTGCAGGGCTTCTCTAACAGACAGATCTTAGCGGAGGTAGATGCAATATGTCGATAGAAAATACTGAATTCAGACCGAAAATTGTAGCATTCTGCTGTAACTGGTGTAGTTATGCAGGTGCTGACCTTGCCGGCAGCAGCCGTCTGGTTTATCCGGCCGATGTAAAGATCATCCGCGTACCTTGCTCCTGCAGAGTAAACCCGATGTTTATCTTAAGAGCATTTGAAAAAGGTGCGGACGGCGTTATCATGTGTGGATGCCATCCGGGAGACTGCCATTACAGTACAGGTAATTATTATGCAAGAAGACGTATGACACTGCTGTTCTCCATGCTGGACTTTATCGGTGTGGAAAACGGACGTACACGAGTAGAGTGGGTGTCTGCGGCTGAAGGTGTGAAATTCTCTCAGACTATGAACGAGTTTGCAGAGAAGATTCATTCTCTTGGTAAAAACGTAAGATTGGAGGATTTGAGATGCAGGAAGAATTGATCAAACGTGCGAAAGAACTGTTAGCAGACGGTACCGTGGCACGCGTGCTTGGCTGGAAAGCCGGCGATCTGCCTTATAATCCGGAACCATCTTATTTTGAAAACGAAGACCAGCTGAAGAATTTTGTATACAATGGATTTTGCGGTGCAAACCTGAGCAAATATATGATCGAAGCTTCCAAGCTGGAAGGAAAAACACTGGTATTCTTAAAACCATGTGATACATACAGCTTTAACCAGCTGATCAAAGAACATCGTGTAGACAGAGAAAAAGCTTTTATCATCGGTGTTGGATGTAAAGGTAAACTGTCCATCGAAAAGATCAGAGAGCAGGGCATCAAAGGTATCGAAAGCATTACAGGTGCCGAGATGACAGATGATGCAGAAACTCTGACGATCCAGACAATTTATGGCGAAAAGACCTGCACTTATGCATCTGCAATGCTGGGACGCTGCCATGTCTGCAAAGGAAAAGAGCATCAGGTATACGATGAGCTGATCGGCGAATCCAAAGATACCAAAGATGCAGATCGTTTTGCAGAAGTAGAGAAGATTGAAGCAATGTCTCCGGAAGAGAGATTTGCATTCTTCCAGAACGAATTATCAAAATGTATCCGCTGTAATGCCTGCCGTAACGTATGTCCGGCATGCAGCTGCCGTAAATGTGTATTTGACAGCACAAAATTCGACAGTGCACAGAAGGCAAATGTGGATGATTTCGAAGAGAAGATGTTCCACATTATCCGTGCATTCCACGTAGCAGGACGTTGTACGGACTGTGGCGAGTGCAGCCGTGTATGTCCGCAGGGTATTCCGCTGCATCTGTTCAACCGTAAATTTATCAAAGATATTGATAAATTCTACGGAGAATATCAGGCAGGAGAGGATACAGATTCGAAAGCACCACTGACAAACTTTACATTTGACGATGTAGAGCCAAGCATTGTTGGAGAAAGGGGATAATGTATGTACAAGATAGCGAAAAGTAATTTGCCGGCATTATTCCGTGCAATCGCAGAAACAAAAGAACTGTATCTGCCAATCAGAAGAGCAGGACAGGTAAATTTCGGACCTTGGAGCGAAGACGCAGAAGTTGACGTTGAAACTTTAAAGACCGTAAAATCTCCAAAAGATGTATTCTTTCCACAGAGCGAAAATCTGTATAGCTGTGAGAGAGAAGGCAAAGACATCAAGATCGAGCCTCAGGCATTACAGGATCAGGAGTTTGTTGTATTTGGCATGAAAGCCTGCGACATCAAAGGTGTAGAAGTACTGGATAAAGTATTTTTAGCTGATCCGATCGATACATTTTATGCTGCAAGAAGAGATCACGGAATCATCGTTGCCATGGCATGTCATGAACCGGAAGAAAGCTGTTTCTGTAAGGTATTTGGCGTAGACTGTGCAGATCCGGAAAAATCAGCGGCAGACGTTGCTGTATGGATGCTGGGCGATGACCTGATCTGGAAAGCAATCACAGAAAAAGGTGAGGCACTGACAAAAGCAGTGGAAAGCCTGCTTGAAAATGCAGATGCCGACAGCGACAAGCTGGAAGAAGAAAAGAACAACATCCGTGCAATCGTAGAAAAACTTCCGTATACCAATCTTTCCCTGGAAGGATGGGGCGGAGACAAACTGGAAGAGAAATTCAATTCTCCGAAATGGGAAGAGCTGTACAAACCATGTCTTGCATGTGGAACCTGTACTTTTGTATGCCCGACCTGCCAGTGCTACGATATCAAGGATTATGATACAGGACACGGTGTTCAGAGATACCGTTGCTGGGATTCCTGCATGTACTCTGATTTCACAATGATGGCTCACGGAAACAACCGTACAAGCCAGATGCAGCGTTTCCGTCAGAGATTCATGCACAAGCTGGTTTATTTCCCGGCAAACAATGATGGCATGTATTCCTGCGTTGGATGTGGACGTTGTGTGGAGAAATGCCCGTCCTCTTTAAATATCGTTAAAGTTATCAAAAGCATGGGAGGTGAACAGTAATGAGCGAATGTACCTGTCATAAAAATTATACACTGGATACACTGATTCCGAAGGTTGGTGTGATCACAAAGATCACGCAGGAAACACCGGATGTAAAAACATTCTGTGTAACTGCTCCGGGCGGCGGAAAACTGTTCGAACATATGCCGGGACAGTGTGCAATGGTATGTGTACCGGGTGTCGGAGAGGCAATGTTCTCCATTACTTCATCCCCTACAAATAAAGAATATCAGGAATTCAGTATTAAAAAATGTGGTGTACTGACAGACTGTCTGCACAGCCTGGAAGTTGGCGATGAGATTACTGTCCGTGGACCTTACGGAAATAATTTTCCGGTAGATACAGAGCTGAAAGGTAAAAATCTGCTGTTTATCGCCGGTGGTATCGGACTTGCACCACTGCGTTCCGTTATCAACTATGTACTGGATAATCGTGATGACTACGGAACGGTTGACATCCTGTACGGATCACGTTCCGCAGATGACCTCGTAAAACTGAAAGAGATCCAGGAAGTATGGGCAAAGACTCCGGGTGTCAATGTACATCTGACGATCGACCGTCCGCAGGAAGGCTGGGACGGTCATGTGGGATTTGTTCCGACTTACTTGAAAGAAATCGGTTTTTCAACAGACAAGACCGCTCTGGTCTGCGGACCGCCAATCATGATCAAGTTTGTACTTGCAGGACTGGAAGAGCTGGGCTTCAACCGTTCTCAGTGCTATACAACACTGGAACTTCGTATGAAATGTGGTATCGGTAAATGCGGACGCTGCAACATCGGTTCCAAATATGTCTGCAAAGACGGTCCGGTATTCCGCTGCGATGAAGTAGACGAGTTGCCGAACGAGTACTAAGAAAAGGATCACTAGACAAAGTACAGAAAGGAATGGTACGACAAAATGCAGGAAATGGTAAATGTATATTTTTTCGGTAAAAAATACAGTGTTCCGGCAGATTTAACAATCATGACAGCTATGGAATATGCAGGCTACACCCTGAAAAGAGGATGTGGCTGCCGTCATGGATTCTGTGGAGCATGTGCAACTATTTATAGAATCAAAGGACAGAACGAGCTGAAAACATGTCTTGCCTGTCAGACACAGGTTCAGGAAGGTATGTATGTAGCAAGCATTCCATTCTTCCCGACAGACAAGAGAACTTACGACATCGAAGAGATCAGACCGACCGAGCAGATCATGATGGAACTGTATCCGGAAATCTACAGCTGTATCGGATGTAATGCATGTACAAAAGCATGTACACAGAACCTGAATGTTATGCAGTATATTGCATACGCTCAGAGAGGCGAATTTGAAAAATGTGCAGAAGAATCCTTCGACTGTGTAAGCTGCGGATGTTGTTCTGTAAGATGCCCGGCTGGTATTTCTCATCCGATGGTAGGTCTTCTGGCAA
>NZ_JBKVNQ010000075.1:0-10146 GCF_046967715.1 Hominisplanchenecus sp. | reverse complement strand
GGACTCCGATCAATGGAATCTGCGGCATGGTCAATATGGCAGACCATTATGCAGACGATATGGAGAAACAGACAGAATGCAGGGCAAAGGTGAAAGAAGCATCCCATCTGCTGCTGGAACTGGTAAATGAAGTGCTGGACATGAGTAAGCTTGAGTCGGATGAAGTGGTGCTCGAAGAAATTCCATTCAATCTGATCCGTATTTCAAGGGAAGTATTTGTTGTGATCGATCAGATGGCTGCCGAACAGAATATCCAGATTGTATGGGAGAAAAAAGAAGTCACACACTGGGATCTTATCGGAAGCCCGGGGCATGTAAAACGGGTGATGATGAATATCCTGTCAAATGCGGTGAAATATAACAGGGCAAACGGACAGATCTATATCAGCTGCCGTGAGATCCCATCAGAACAGTCGGAATGGACAACGATAGAATTTGTCTGCCGGGATACCGGAATCGGGATGACAGAGAGTTTTCAGAAACATATTTTTGAACCATTTGCACAGGAACATACAGGAAGCCGTACAAAATATGCCGGAACAGGACTTGGAATGGCGATCACAAAGAAGCTGATCGAAAAAATGGGAGGAACTATTACCTTTGAAAGTGAAGAAGGCACAGGGACTACATTTGTGATCCGGGTTCCGTTCCGGATCGATACAGGCAGGAGCGGCAGAGCTGAAATGGAAGAAAAACCAGAAGTTTCTATAAAGGGACTGCATATTCTTCTGGCAGAAGATAATGAGCTGAATATGGAAATTGCGGAATTTATGCTTCAGAATGAAGGAGCTGACGTGACAAAAGCATGGAATGGACGGGAAGCTGTTGAGATATTCAGAAAGAGCGAACCGGGTGAATTTGATGTCATCCTTATGGATATCATGATGCCGGTCATGAATGGTTATGGAGCCACGAAGATGATCCGGTCTCTGGAGCGGGAGGATGCAAAGACAATACCGATTATTGCAATGACGGCAAATGCATTCACGGAGGACAGACTGAAAGCAAAAGAAGCAGGAATGGATGAACATATCGCAAAACCTGTGGATCCGGAATTATTGGTAAAGGTGATTTATGAATCAGTGGATTAGTGGAAAACAATCGCAGAAAGGGAATGATATTGAAAAAGAAAAGATGGAACCGATTATTTTCTGTACTTTTTGTGATGATGGCAGTCATGTCACTTCTGTCAGGCTGTAGCAAAAAGAGTGCAGAAAAAGAAGATGAAGAAACGATCACGGTGTATTTATGGAGTACAAATCTGTATGAAAAATATGCACCATATATCCAGGAACAGCTTCCGGATATTAATATTGAATTTGTGGTAGGGAATAATGATCTGGATTTCTACAGATTTTTGAATGAAAACGGTGGACTGCCGGATATTATAACCTGCTGTCGTTTTTCACTGCATGATGCAAGTCCGCTGAAAGACAGTCTGATGGATCTTTCCACAACCAATGCGGCAGGTGCTGTCTATGATACATATCTCAACAATTTTAAGAATGAGGATGGAAGCGTAAAATGGCTTCCGGTGTGTGCGGATGCACATGGTTTTGTAGTCAACAAAGACCTTTTTGAGAAGTACGATATCCCTCTTCCAACCGATTATGAAAGCTTCGTTTCTGCCTGCCAGGCATTTGACAAGGTGGGAATCCGTGGGTTTAGTGCAGACTATTTTTATGATTATACGTGTATGGAAACACTGCAGGGGCTGTCTGCGTCAGAGCTGTCTTCTGCGGCGGGACGTAAGTGGCGTACCGCCTACAGTGACCCGGATAATACAGAGAAAGAAGGTCTGGACAGTACAGTCTGGCCGGAGGCTTTTGAACGTCTGGAACAGTTCATAAAGGATACAGGGCTGGGTCTGGATGATCTGGATATGAACTATGATTCTGTGGTTGAGATGTATCAAAGCGGCAGGCTTGCCATGTATTTTGGCAGCTCTTTCGGTGTAAAAATGTTTCAGGATCAGGGGATTAACACAACATTTCTGCCGTTCTTTCAGGAGAATGGAGAAAAGTGGCTGATGACCACACCATATTTCCAGGTGGCACTGAACCGTGATCTGACGCAGAATGAAACACGTCGGCAGAAAGCGATGAAGGTACTGGACACAATGCTTTCCGAGGATGCACAGAACAGGATTATTTATGATGGACAGGATCTGTTAAGCTACAGCCAGGATGTGGATCTTCATCTTACGGAATATCTAAAAGATGTGAAACCGGTGATCGAAGAAAACCATATGTATATCCGCATTGCGTCAAATGACTTTTTCTCTGTTTCCAAAGACGTAGTTTCGAAGATGATCTCAGGAGAATACGATGCAGGGCAGGCATACCGCTCATTTAATTCTCAGCTTCTTGAGGAAAAATCCACTTCGGAGGATATCGTGCTGGATTCACAGAAATCCTATTCCAACTGCTTTCACAGCAGTGGAGGGAATGCGGCATATTCCGTTATGGCAAACACTCTGCGTGGTATTTATGGGGCGGATGTGCTGATCGCAGCAGGAAACAGCTTTACTGGAAATGTGCTGAAAGCAGGGTATACAGAAAAAATGGCGGGAAACATGATCATGCCAAATGGTCTTTTGGCTTACAGCTGCAAGATGGACGGAGCACAACTGAAAGAGACGGTCAGAAATTTTGCAGAAGGCTATCCGGGAGGCTTCCTTACGTTTAACCGTGGATCGCTTCCAGTCTTCAGTGGTATTTCTGTGGAAATCAGGGAAACAGAGGATGGTTATACATTGAGTAAAGTTGCAAAGGATGGAAAAGAAATCCGTGATACGGATACTTTTATGGTAACCTGTCTGGCGACACCACAACACATGGAAGCTTATCCGACAGGCAAAAATATAGTATTTGATGTTGGGGAGTTCTCTGTGAAAGACACCTGGATTGAAAATGTTTCTGATGGGAATACAGTCCTTGCAGAGCCTGAAGACTACCTGACTTTGAGGTGAGAAGAATGAAAGCTAAAAACCATAATACAAACAGAGAAAAACGTGTCATGAAAAAACGGTTCAGGACAGCGGTCTTTCTTCTTCTTTTTGCGGGAATTGTTTTGACTGTTTTTCGATATTTCAAGCTTGTGTCGAAAACAGTTTATGAAGAAAGTGTTTCCCACCTGACGGAGGTTTTTCACCAGTCTGATAATATGTTAAGGGAACTGACAGATAAGAATCTGACCTATCTTCATATGTGGGGGGCGTATCTGCAGGAGACTTCCGATGAAGATAAAATTCGTGATTATATAGAGAACGCACAAAAAGACGCCGGATTTTTAAATTTTTATTTTCTGTCAACGGACGGTAACTACAAAATGCTGACCGGAGAAACGGGATATCTTGATTTACAGGAAAATTTTGAAGATGAGATCCAAAACGGGAATGATATCGTAACGAATGCAGTAGTTCCCGGAAAATCCCAGATGCTTGTTTTTGCCAGTCCCAGGGCTCATGGAAACTATCAGGGATTTGGATACGATGCGATCGCGATTGCCTATGAAAATTCTGACATTGTAAATATACTGGATATTTCTGCTTTTCATGGAAATGCAAAGAGCTATGTTGTTCATCCGGATGGTCGTGTTGTCGTGGATCATTCTTTTAAGGAATGGGGAAATGCATATAATTTCTTTGGCATTCTCAGAGAGCATTCCAATATCCCGGAAAAAGAGATCCTTGAACTTTCAGGGAAGTTTAAAGCAGGAGATACCGATGCGATGCTGGTAAACCTGGATGGAAAGAACTATTATCTGGTCTATGAAAAATCAGAAATTCAGGACTGGGTATTTCTGGGACTTGTAAAGGCTGAGATTGTTAATGCCAGCATGAATGTTCTGCAGCGCAGTACCATGATGCTTGTAGGCATAGTAGTGTTGAGTGTTGCCGGTCTTTTTATCTGGCTGATACTAAGGAAAAGCAGGGTAAGCCTCAAGGAAAAAGATACGGAGATCCTGTACAGGGAAGAGCTGTTTCAGAAGCTTTCCATGAATGTGGATGATGTTTTCCTGATGCTGGATGCGAAAACATATAAGACAGATTACGTCAGTCCGAATGTGGAAAAGCTGCTGGGAATTACCATAGAACAGATCCGCAAAGATATTTGTGTTCTGGGGAAACTGCATCCTCAAAAATCGGAAGATCCTAAGAAAAATTATCTGGAGAAGATCCAGGTTGATGAACAGAAGGAAGGGGATTTTGAATGTGTTCATCAGAAAACAGGGGAACAACGATGGTTTCATAATATTGCAATGTGCAGTGAGGTAAACGGGAAAAAGAAATACATCCTGGTTATGTCTGACCGTACCTCTGATAAAAAGATGAATCAGGCACTCTATGAGGCGGTCCATGCTGCGGAAAATGCCAACAAGGCAAAGAGTACATTTCTTTCCAATATGTCTCACGATATCCGGACTCCGATGAATGCGATCATTGGTTTTACGACCCTGGCTGTAAGCAATATTGATAATAAAAAAAAGGTCAGGGATTATCTGGGCAAGATTCTTTCATCCAGCAATCATCTGCTTTCACTGATCAATGATATACTGGATATGAGCCGTATCGAGAGTGGAAAGATCCATCTGGAAGAAACGGCGGTCAGTCTGTCAGAAATGCTCCATGATCTGAAAACCATTATCAGTGGACAGATCCATGCGAAGCAGCTGGAGCTTTATATGGATGCTATGGATGTGACGAATGAGGACGTCTATTGCGATAAGACGCGTCTGAATCAAGTACTGCTGAATCTTTTGTCCAATGCGGTCAAATTTACGCCTGCCGGCGGAACCGTTTCCGTTCGGCTGAAACAGTTCCCGGGAAAAACAAAAGACAGTGGTCTGTATGAGATCCGTGTAAAAGACAGTGGAATCGGCATGAGTCCGAAATTTGTACAGAAGATTTTTTCTCCTTTTGAACGGGAGCGGACTTCCACCGTCAGTAGGACTCAGGGGACAGGCCTTGGTATGGCCATTACTAAGAACATTGTGGATATGATGGGAGGAACGATTGAAGTTCAGACAGAACAGGGCAAAGGCACCGAATTTATTGTCCGCCTAGCATTGAGATTTCAGCCTGAGCACCGCCGCACAGAGAAAATCGCAGAGCTGGAAGGTCTGAAGGCATTGGTTGTCGATGATGATTTTAACACCTGTGACAGTGTGACGAAGATGCTTGTGAAGGTTGGGATGCGTTCAGAATGGACACTTTCCGGTAAGGAGGCTGTTCTGCGTGCACGGCAGTCTCTGGAACTTGGAGATGCATTCCATGCTTATATCATTGACTGGCGTCTGCCGGATATGAATGGCATTGAGGTTACACGTCAGATTCGCAGTCTTGGTGATGATACGCCGATCATTATCCTGACGGCCTATGACTGGTCAGATATCGAAACAGAAGCCAGGGCAGCAGGGGTAACGGCATTCTGTGCGAAACCTCTCTTTATGTCAGACATCAGAGAGACGTTGCTGACTGCCATCGGTCAGAAGAAGGCTGAAACAGAGACTTCGATTTTTCCGGCAGCAGATCTGGATTTCAGAGGCAGGTCTGTACTGCTTGTGGAAGACAATGAACTGAACAGTGAAATTGCGGTGGAGATCCTTAATGAATATGGTTTTGTAGTTGATACGGCAGAAAATGGAGCAGAAGCAGTGGAAAAAGTTAAAAATGCAACGCCAGGGGATTATGATCTGGTGCTGATGGATGTGCAGATGCCGGTAATGAACGGATATGAGGCTACCAGACAGATCCGTGCCCTGCCAGATCCGGCACTGGCAGGAATTACGATCCTTGCCATGACAGCCAATGCTTTTGATGAGGACAGAAAGAAAGCACTGGAATGCGGTATGGACAGCTTCTTATCCAAACCAATTGTGATTGAAGAACTGATCTGTGCACTGCAAAATCATCTGAAATGTCATCTTGCAGAGAGAACTTCCGTTTGAAAAGCGAATGTAAAAAGTTTGGTGGGATAAGGTTCTTTCATAAATGTAACTATCATGATTTTAGCGGGAGAAAAATATGAAGATCAAAAAAGCAAAAAGTGCAGGTCTTATTTTGGCATGCATAGCAGCAACAGGACTTACAGGATGTGGGAAAACAGATGAAACATCAAAGAAACACGAAGCAATTACGTTTATGGCTCCTTATCTGGAGGTGGACAGCTTTATAGAAGAGGTGCATAAAACATATCCAGAGGTTAATCTTGAAGTAATCACGTATAGCGGGTCAAATACAACAACCTATCTGCAGAATATGCTAGAGGCAGATGATCTTCCGGATATCTGCACACAGACTTTTTATAAGCCGGATGTGGTGGATGTCAGTGATAAGATGATTGATCTCTCCGGATACGATTTTACAGATAATTATGTGGAATCACGTCTGAAAGAGGTATCCGATGATGGTGCACTTTATATGCTTCCATCTTTGTACAACTGTTATGGAATCACTTACAATAAAACACTGCTTGAGCAACATGGCTGGAAGCTGCCGACATCTTTTACAGAGCTTGAAGAACTTGCAGGCAAAGCAAAAGAAGCAGGAGTTACGTTATGTATGGCACAGATTCAGTATCCGGGTTCTGCCTTCCAGTATATATGTAATATTGCGGATGCGGGATTCCTTGGTACCTTGTCTGGAAAACAGTGGCAGAAAGATTACCTGTCAGGAAAGGCAAATGTCAGTGACACGGAAGGCATGATGGACAGCATGGAATATATCCAGAAATGGAAAAATCTCGGTATGCTTGACTGCAGCAACAGTGATCCGGTAGATGATAGTAAAACAAGAGAAGCTTTTATAAAGGGAAATTCACTGTTTCTATTGGGACCACAGAATGGCATTATGGAATCAGAAGATACAACGGACAAATTTGGTCTGATGCCATACCTGTCTGAAGATGGAAGCAAGAATGTATTTATTTTAAATGTAAACCGTTTTTATGGATTGAATAAAAAGCTGGAGAATGATCCTGAGAAACTTGAAGATGCATTAAAAGTCATGAAGGTGCTGTCTACGGTAGAAGGAACCAGTGCCCTGTATCCGGACAGTACATTAAAAGCAGGACTGCTTCCTTTCAAAGATGCAAAGGCAGATGACACCTTCTATGCAGATATTTCGGATTTTATCAATGCAGGGAATACGACACCGTTTATTTATTCCGGATGGGAAAATACGATTGTAAATACCGGAACCAAAATGCAGGAATTCATGCAGGATAAGGCATCAATAAAGGATGTGGCAGATCAGCTGGATGAGGATCAGGACAGCGTGGTAAATAATCAGCCGGAAGTGATCACAACAGCTACAGAGGAAATTTCACAGGAAAGCTGTGCAAAGCTGGTGGGCAGATGCTTTGCCGAGGCAACCGGAAGTGACGTTGCTCTTATATCCCTTGGAACATGGATCAGTGGAAATGGTACGAACCAGAACAATGATGGTGTGAGCGGAAAACTGTATGCAAAGAATATTACAGACTATGATGTATGTATCATTCTTCCGACTGGCTGGTCACAGACGATTAAAACAATCAGGCTGACAGGAAAACAGATTCAGGCATTGTATGAAGAAGGTTATGATGCAGTTGGTACAGGCAAGAATTATCCATATATGTTGGTAAATCCTGAAGATATGGAACTGGAGGATGGAAAGACTTATCAGGTTGCAATTTCCGGAATCAGTGAAAAACTGGCATCAGAAACGGAAGTGACAGACAGTGGTGTTGTGGGTATGGATGCGGCAAAGGAGTTTTTTGGGCAATTTGAAACTTTAAGTGAAGCAGACGCTGAATGGAAATAAGCGGAGGAGAAGGATGCAGAAGGCAAAGAATTACCGGAACTTAATATTGGGTTGTTGTATGACTGGTATAGTGATGCTTCTTGCATTCTTTTTCCTGTATCATACTTATATCCAGGATATTATCTATGAAGAACGATTAAACCAGATGGAAGAGGTTACCCGTCAGATGTTTCAAAATCTGGAGGATGTGATCGATTCCCATTGGAATCGGGTAACGGAAGAATGTAATTATCTGAGAGATGCAAACGTACAGACTACAGATGAACTCTGCAGACACATGAAAAAGAAATATGAATTATCAGCATATGCAGAGCAGAAGATTACGTTGATGGCAGTGGATTCAGAAGGCGGATATTATACAGAATCCGGAAACAGGGGACTTTTCCGGGATCTGGATTATTTTGAAGAAAGTCCTGAAAAGATCAGTTTTGTTTTTGATTCTATGACGGATAATCAGTCAAAGATGGTATTTCTGAATCGTTTGCCGGAGCCCATACATCTTCAAAATGGAGAAAAGATAACTTCAATTCTCTATTTTGGAATTGCCCAGGACATGGAACAGCTAAATCCATATTTTAACTGCGAAGCTTATAGCGGAAACAACAGTGTGTATGTACTGGATGATAATGGATCTAAACTGTTCAACAGCAATCAGGTGGAACTGATCAAGGGGCATAATGTATTTTCTGTTTTGCAGAACATGAAGTATCTTCACAATTCTTCTTTTGACAAAACAAAGGCGGAACTGGAAGAAAAAGGATATAGTTATTCGAATGCGGTTCTGGATGGAATAGAATATTTTTACGGGTTAAAAAGAATGGAAAATGCCGAATGGACCCTGATCTTTCTGGTTCCGGCAGAATATGTTGCTGCGAATACCTTAAAACTTGTCAATTTTGTCACGATATTTATCGTTATCTTTACGGTTATCGTAGCAGCCTGCGTTATACTGGGGATTTCCTTTGTTATGCACAGAAACCAGCAGGAAGCGATCCGTGTGGAACAGGAAAATAATGCGAAGCTGGAAACAGTGAATACAAAGCTGCGGCAGGCAAAACAGGCGGCAGAGGAAGCTTTTCAGGTGGCACAGGAAGCGAGCAGGTCAAAGAGCAGTTTCCTTGCCAATATGTCCCACGATATCCGTACTCCGATGAATGCGATCATTGGTATTACGTCATTAATCCGATATGACGCCGGCAATAAAGGCAAGGTAATAGAATATGCGGATAAAATCGACACTTCCTCACAGCATCTGTTAGGGATTATCAATGATGTTCTGGACATGAGCAAGATTGAAGCCGGAAAAACGGTTTTCAAGTATTCTGATTTTTCTATTCTGGATTTTATACAGGAACTCGACACGATATTTCATTCTCAGATATCTGAAAAAAAGCAGACTTTTACAATTACAAAAGAAAACATCCGGCATGAGTGGGTGAATGGGGATCGGGTTCATCTGATGCAGATTTTCAGCAACCTGTTGTCCAATGCAATAAAATATACACAGGAAGGTGGAGAAATCCTGCTTCTGGCAGAGGAATGTGGATCAAATTCATCTGTTTATGCAAAGTACCGCTTTTTAGTCAGTGATAATGGTATGGGAATGTCGGCCGATTTCAAAAATACCATCTTTGATCCGTTTACCCGTGCCGAAAATTCTCTGACAAGTAAGATACAGGGGACCGGGCTTGGAATGGCTATTACCAGAAATCTGGTTGAAGCCATGGGAGGCACCATTGATGTGGAGAGTGAACCGGGACAGGGAAGCTGTTTTGAGGTTCTTATTGATCTGAAAATTGCCGGGGACAGATCTGTTTCTTTGTCATCACAGGCAGAAACAGATGAGCCGGATGACAATATTTTGCAGGGAATGCATTTCCTGTGTGCAGAGGATAATGAGCTGAATGCGGAAATTCTGATGGAACTGTTAAAGATTGAGGGTGCAGCGTGTACCATCTGTGAAAATGGCGAAAAAATCCTGGAGGCATTTGAACAGTCTGTCCCGGGTGACTATGACATGATTCTGATGGATGTGCAGATGCCTGTTATGAATGGTTATGAGGCAGCAAAAGCGATCCGCAGCAGTTCCCATGAACTGGCAAAGAAGATTCCGATCATTGCCATGACAGCCAATGCATTCTCAGAAGATATCCAGCATTCGCTGGCAGCCGGAATGAATGCCCATATTTCAAAACCGGTTGATATAAAGACGCTGGAAAAGACGGTAAGAAGCATAAAATCCGGGGGGGGGTGTACCGAAACGCAGGTCATGGAACAGTAATAAATTGAAATAAGGCTACCGCAATCCCACTGGCTTTAGACGGTGGGTTAAGGTAGCC
>NZ_JBKVNQ010000074.1:0-10409 GCF_046967715.1 Hominisplanchenecus sp. | reverse complement strand
CGAGAATGCACAGCGATTCTGTTGGGTAAATGTCAGCAAAGCTGACCAGAATCGCGTGCCAAGTCTCACGTGCGTTCGACTTGAAAAAAAAAGAAAGAACATCATAGAAATATAGTTTCTTTCATATTCACTTCGCATAAAAAACCCAAAATCGGAAAAAATGAGAATAAGGTAACTGTTTGGTTGCAAATCTGAATTTATGAGGTGAAGGGATATGCAGAAGAAGGATGGAAAATGGTTTACGCGAAAAAAAGGTGCGATGTTGGTTCTGACTTTATGTCTTGTAGGGGCGGCTGCGGCAACGACCTACTATGCTGTTGATCTGTCGGATACGGCACAGGAACCGGCAAAAGAGCATATGGTGGATCTGAATGAAAGTCCTGTCGAAACAGAAGCTGAGGCGGTGATTTCATCAGAAGCGGAAGCAAATCTGGCTTCTCAGGCAAATGAGATGGATGTTGATCCGAAATCACTGGCAGGCGGCAATCGTCAGATAAGGGCAGAACAGGAAACAGCCGGGCAGGAAACGGAAGCAGAGACAGAAGGCATGGAGACCGAAAAAGTTTCCTCCGGACAGGTCAACGCAGTGGTCAGTCCGACGGTCAGCTTTGCGTCCACACAGGAACTTCAGTGGCCGGTAGCCGGCAAAGTGCTCATGGACTACAGCATGGATTCTACCGTGTATTTTGCAACGCTGGATCAGTATAAATATAATCCGGCACTGATCTTCGGGGCGGAAGAAGGGGCACAGGTCGTATCTGCGGCAAAAGGAATCGTTGATTCCATCACAACAAATGATGAAACAGGAACAACGATCCGCATGAATCTCGGAGATCAGTACACGCTGATCTACGGCCAGCTTGAGAATGTAGCCGTAGCAGAAGGCGATGTAGTCGAGAGAGGACAACTTTTAGGATACGTGGCACAGCCGACCAAATACTACTGCAAAGAAGGCACAAATCTATATTTTGCTATGGAAAAAGACGGAGCAGCAGAAGATCCGTTTCTGTATCTGGAATAATATGATGCCAGGGTCAAAAGCCTGAAACTACGATGTGCTTGTACAAAAGCCGTTTTGACATCAAAAAGAAAGATGATTCACAAAAAGTGAGAGAAAGCGTATACTATATTAGGCTATACGGTATCCGTAAGGAGCTGCACGCAGCATACAATATTTGCAATCGGATTCATTTTACAGGTTTTATCTTAGTCGGAGAAGACTTCCACTTCTATAAGTGGCGAGCAACAAATTTGTCTTAGTTGAAAATATACCGCTTTGCCGATTGCTTGAAATAATGCGGGGGAAATCCTCCGCTTTACATATACAAGATGTGAGATGACTCGCGTTTCTGATGGAAGAGAGCAAGCGATTTGTATCAGAGGCAGGAGCATGTCAAAATGCGAAGATATGAAACAGTTGAAAGTGAATGGAAAGTATGTGTTACACTTATATTTTAAAGTGCAGTGACGGCACGTATTATACCGGTTGGACAAATGATCTGGACAAGCGTCTCAAAGCCCATAACGGCGGGAAATCCGGTGCAAAATATACGAGGAACCGCAGACCGGTCACACTGGTCTATTATGAGGAATTTCAGGGAAAACAAGAAGCAATGAAGCGGGAATATGCGATCAAACAGCTGACGAGAAAAGAAAAAGAAAACCTGATCAAAGAAAAAAATATGCAGCAAAAAGGTTCTCAGGATACAGAAAGAGGCTCTGAGCAAAATCAGAACCTCTGAAATTTTATCCTTTTTCGGCAAGAATGCCAGAGGCATTTTTGAATAATCGAAATGATTTCACAGTCATTAAGCGATATAAACATACATAAGAATAAAGTGGCATGCACTTCCTGCCATCACGAACAGATGGAAGATCTCATGTGAGCCGAAATTTTTGTGCTTTGCATCGAACAGCGGAACTTTCAAAGCATAAATGATGCCGCCGACAGTGTAAATGATACCGCCTGCCAGGAGCCATCCAAAAGCTGCCGGAGAGAGCGAATTGACAATCTGTGTGAAAGCCAGTACGCAGACCCAGCCCATGCTGATATAAAGCACAGAAGAAAACCATTTCGGACAGGTGATCCAGCAGATTTTTACGATAATGCCGATCAGTGCGATTGCCCAGACAAGAGCGAACAGGAAATATCCGACCGGACCTTTCAAAACGATCAGGCAGATTGGTGTGTAGCTTCCGGCAATCAGTACAAAGATCATACTGTGGTCTAACTTGCGGAGAATACGATTTGTTCTTTCTGAAAGATTTAAAGTATGGTAGATCGTGCTTGCCGCATAGAGTAGGATCATACTCACAATAAAAACAGTCAGGGAAATCACATGGATATAATCCGGCTCATGCAGAGATTTGATGATCAGCGGTGTGGCGGCAAACATTGCCATCAGCATACCAATGAAGTGTGTGATCGCACTTCCGGGATCTTTGATTTTTTCTAACATAGTGAATACCTCCTTTGAAACATGATTCAAGTCAGATGACAGAATTGTGAGAGCAATTTTCAGATATTCGTGATCATACCTCATGACTTGAAAGCAATATAAAATGAATATTGAAATAAAAACCGTTACATGTAGTTTTGAATACTATGTGTAGTTATATGTATATTATACCGAAAACATAAAAAATGCAACCCTGTTTTTACAATAGCTAATAATCAGTCCGGGCTGTGCAGAAATTTACAGAGGATAATGCGAAGCATTGTTTGCAGGAATTGCATGTTGCTCAAATATGTGTCTGGTTTCAAATTAAAATGAACAGTTGAATTTCAAAACGGGATATGTTAAAATGACTGGCATATGTGAATTGTTACTCTTCCGCCTCACATTAGATAAATAAAGAGGCGGTATTTTTATGCCTTGTTTTTCAAATATAGTTGGGGACTTTTGCCTCCGACGTCATTATATGAACATATAAGTATTTTGTAGCTGTAAGTGCATGAAACACTGAGCAGTGAGGAGCGTTATGTCAGTGAGATTTGAAATAAAAGGGTATTTGCAACAGAAAGAAAGGATTTAATATATGGAAATCATAAAATTTGATACACTTGGACTTGACCCGAAGATTCTTCGAGCTATTACAGAGATGGGATTTGAAGAGCCAAGCCCGATCCAGGCAAAAGCGATTCCAGAAGTGATGGCCGGACATGACGTAATCGGTCAGGCACAGACAGGTACCGGAAAAACAGCAGCTTTTGGTATTCCACTTCTTCAGAAGATCGATCCGAAGAACCGGAAACTGCAGGCAATCATTCTGTGTCCGACAAGAGAACTGGCAATCCAGGTAGCAGATGAGATCCGCAGACTGAGCAAGTTTATGCATGGCATCAAGATCCTTCCGGTATACGGCGGACAGGATATCGGAAAACAGATCCGTTCCTTAAAAGGTGGTGTGCAGCTTGTGATCGGAACACCGGGCCGAGTGATGGATCATCTTCGCCGTCGTACCTTACGTTTCGACAACCTTCACACGATCGTGCTGGATGAAGCAGATGAGATGCTGAACATGGGATTCCGTGAGGATATCGAGACGATTTTGAAAGATGCACCGGAAGAGCGTCAGACGGTTCTCTTTTCTGCGACCATGCCGAAGCCGATCATGGACATCACGAAAAATTATCAGAAAGATGCTGTTCTGGTTCGTGTCGTAAAGAAAGAACTGACCGTAAAAAATATCGACCAGTACTATTATGAAGTAAAACAGAAGAACAAAGAAGAAGTTCTCTCAAGACTTCTGGATATGTACAATCCAAAGCTCTCCCTTGTATTCTGCAATACAAAAAAACGTGTGGATGAGCTGACAGAGGCACTGAAAGGACGGGGATATTTTGCGGAAGGTCTGCATGGAGATATGAAGCAGAGCCAGAGAGACCGTGTTATGAAAGGCTTCCGCAGCGGCAAAACAGAGATCCTGATCGCCACCGATGTGGCAGCCCGTGGTATTGATGTAGATGATGTAGAGGCAGTGTTTAATTATGATGTGCCGCAGGATGATGAATTTTATGTGCACCGTATCGGCCGTACCGGTCGTGCCGGTCGTGTCGGAAAGGCATTTACGTTTGTTGTAGGACGTGAAGTTTATAAGCTGAAAGACATCCAGCGTTACTGTAAGACAAAAATCTACGCACAGCCAATTCCGTCTCTGAATGATATTACAGCCATCCGTCTGGAAAAAGTGCTGGATGAGATCGACCATATCATTAAAAACGAAGACTTAAACCGCATGACACGTATCATCGAACAGAAACTTAACGAAGAAGACTACACAGCGATGGACATTGCGGCAGCATTTCTGAAACAGGCACTGGGTGAAAATGACCAGAATAATGACCGTGGGCATATGGAAGATTTCGGTGATACCGGGGCAGAAGCAGGCATGGTACGTCTCTTCATCAACATTGGTAAAAAGCAGAAAGTACGCCCGGGCGATATTCTCGGGGCAGTTGCAGGAGAATCCGGTATTCCGGGAAAACTGGTCGGAACGATCGATATGTATGACAAATATACATTCGTTGAAGTTCCGCGTGAAAATGCGGCTGATGTACTCCGTGCCATGAAAAACACCAAAATTAAAGGAAAAACAATTAACGTAGAGCCTGCAAACGGAAGATAAAAAAAGCGGACAGATATTGATTTTTTCAGAGGATTTCAATATAATAGTGAGAATGATATCAGAAGTGCAGTGGTTCTCGCCGTTATAAACGGCGGGTCATCCAGAGACATTCTTGAATCTGGAATTTAAATCAAAAGGGGTTTTCAGGAAGGTATGACAGATTTTTTAGTTCGCAGGTTTGTAAGAGACAGTGAAAACACAGAATCAACGGAGGTGCGTACCCGGTATGGGATTCTTGCCAGTGTCGTTGGTATTTTCTGTAATGTATTTCTGTTTGCGGCAAAGTTAATCATCGGTACGCTGATGCATTCTCTGGCAGTCACGGCAGATGCGTTTAATAACTTATCCGATGCGGCATCATCGATCATCAGTTTTATCGGGGTAAAAATGGCAGGGAAACCGGCAGATGCGGAGCATCCGTTCGGTCATGGAAGAATTGAATACATTGCAGCACTGATCGTATCGTTTCTGGTCATTGAGGTTGGATTTACTTTTTTCAAAACGTCAGCAGGCAAGCTGATGCATCCGGAAGATATCACGTTTGACCTGGTGCCGTTTCTGATCCTGATCCTGTCAATCCTCGTGAAATTGTGGATGGCAGCATTCAATAGAAAACTTGGTAAAAAAATAGATTCAAAAGTCATGCTGGCAACTGCGGCAGATTCCCTCGGAGATGTCATTACGACAAGTGCGACCGTTGTTTCTATTTTGATCTGTTATGTTGCAAACGTAAATATTGATGCGATCGCAGGACTGATCGTATCATTGCTTGTCATCTGGTCCGGATTTTCAATTGCAAAAGACACACTGGAGCCGCTGATCGGACAGAGGGTTCCGGCAGAATTGTATCAGAAAATTTCACAGATGGTAGAATCCTATGATGGTATTGTCGGAACGCATGATCTGATCGTGCATAATTACGGACCAAATCAGGGAATGGCAACCATTCATGCAGAGGTGCCGAACGATGTGAATATTGAAGTATCCCATGCAATCATTGACCGTATTGAGCGGGAAGTCGGAAAAGAGCTGAATATCACCTTGGTGATCCATATGGATCCGGTCGAGCTGCACGATGCGGAAGTACTTCGGTTAAAAGAAAAGACGGAACATATCATCAAAGCGTTAGACAGCAAACTGAGTTTTCACGATTTCCGACTGGTGAAAACAACGCCGGTCAATCTGATCTTTGATCTTCTTGTCCCGGCAGAATATACACAGAAAGATACCGACCGTGTATTGCATCAGCTGATGCAGTTGATCTCAGAAATGGAAGCTGGTGCAACCTGTGTGATCACCGTAGATCACAGCTTTGAAGCACCGGAAGAATAAATAAAATAACAAATAAAAAGCAATAAAAAAGCGAATCAAGGATACAATATCCGAGATTCGCTTTTGTGTTATACATCAGATGTGAGGTGACTCCCGCCTCTGTAGGCGGCGAGCAACAAGAATGCCAGAGGCATTCTTGAATCAAAAGGTCTTTTGACCCGGGCATTTTCTGTCTTAAAGAATATCAATGTATTCTCCGGCAAGTGCTTTGTTCATGCTTCTTACGGCACAGAATTTACCGCACATACTGCAAGTATCGCTGTGGTCATCTTCCGGGCTTCTGCTGTCACGGATCGCTTTTGCAGTTTCTGGGTCAAGGGCACATGCATACTGTGCATCCCAGTCCAGTTTCTGGCGGGCAGCAGCCATGCGGTCATCGATGTCTCTTGCTCCCGGAATACCCTTCGCAATATCCGCTGCGTGAGCTGCGATCTTGGAAGCGATGATACCCTGCTTGGTATCCTCCACATTC
The DNA here is from genome assembly GCF_046967715.1 of Hominisplanchenecus sp. Taxonomy (NCBI): domain Bacteria; kingdom Bacillati; phylum Bacillota; class Clostridia; order Lachnospirales; family Lachnospiraceae; genus Hominisplanchenecus; species Hominisplanchenecus sp. The sequence goes on along the minus strand of NZ_JBKVNQ010000074.1, from coordinate 3,976 downwards.
GGCAGAGCCAGGTGTTCAGCCGGTGTAACATAGCAAAGGAAAGCAGCACCGTTCATAGCGGCAACTGCACCTCCGATCGCTGCAGTGATATGGTCATATCCCGGAGCAATGTCGGTTACAAGAGGACCAAGTACATAAAAAGGAGCACCCATGCAGATACTCTGCTGTACCTTCATGTTGGCGGCAACCTGATCCAGCGGCACATGGCCAGGACCTTCTACCATAACCTGTACATTGTGATCCCATGCACGTTTTGTCAGTTCTCCGAGACGAACCAGTTCTTCAATCTGACATACATCGGTTGCATCGGCAAGGCATCCAGGACGGCATGCATCGCCAAGAGAAATGGTCACGTCATATTCTTCACAGATATCCAGGATTTCATCATAATATTCATAGAATGGATTCTCTTCGCCGGTCATGGACATCCATGCAAATACGAGGCTTCCTCCACGGCTTACGATATTCATTTTACGTTTGTGCTTTTTGATCTGTTCGATGGTTTTGCGTGTAATACCGCAGTGCAGCGTTACAAAGTCTACACCGTCTTCTGCATGCATACGGATAACATCGATAAAATCCTTTGCAGTCAGTGTAGCCAGATCTCTCTGGTAATGGATCACGCTGTCATAAACAGGAACCGTACCGATCATAACCGGACATTCACTTGTCAGTTTCTGACGGAATGGCTGTGTGTTGCCGTGACTGGAAAGATCCATGATCGCTTCCGCACCGAGGTCAACGGCACTCATAACCTTCTGCATTTCGATATCATAATCCTTGCAGTCACGAGATACGCCGAGGTTGACATTGATCTTGGTACGCAGCATACTGCCGACACCCTCTGCACTTAAGCATTTATGATTTTTGTTGGCACAGATTGCGACCTTGCCTTCAGCGACAAGTTTCATTAACTTATCAACATCCATGTTTTCTTTTTTTGCTACAGTTTCGATTTCCGGTGTTACAATTCCCTTGCGGGCTGCATCCATCTGAGTTGTGTAATTTCTCATCTCTTTTTTCCTCCGTTGGCATTATCCAAATCAGGTAATGGGTCGAAACGGGAACACGTTTCCTCTCAGCCGACTTCCGTCAGCTCCCCCTGGTTTATGTTGGTTTCGCATATAGATTCATCCTGCGTTTATGCGAATCGCTAATAAATTCTAACACCTGTGTATGATGTGTGCAAGTGTTTCTTGCAGGATCAGGAAGAATGTTTTGCAAGATAGCGATCATAAGCATTCTGATATATTTGAACAGCTTCATCGATCTTGTTTTTTTTCAGGGTGTTCAAATATTCTTCGTAATTATCAAAAGATTTGATCCCGGTAATGAAAGCAGTTGTGTATGCATACATACAGGAATTGACGTTCGTCATTATTTGAGACAGTCTGGTACGTTCTTCAGATGTAAAACTCAGACTGACCGGAAGCATATATGAAGTATCCGTGGAAGCCCATACATCGCACATAACAGCACTGGAAGGAGGCACACACTGAAGTTCCCGTTTCCAGTCAATATAAGCAGAAGGCAGGCCGGGAGCCAGCGTATAGTTTTTCAATGCCTGATAAAAAGTCAGTCCATCAGAATTATGCAAGATCAGATCGGTGAAAACAGGATTCTGATCTTTATCAAGGGTATAGGTTTTACCTTCTGTTCCGTAGCTTGCAAAGCGGGAACCTTCATCAGAAAATAAATAGTCAATCCACTTCAGAACAATTTCAGGATGTTCGCATTCGGAAGAGATGTAAAACATATTATCACTGATGCTGTATTTTTTCTGTATGTGCAGCGTATCATGTTCGTTTAATTTGGGCGGAGAAACAGCAATAACCTTAATATTCTGATCTTTTGCAGAAAGATCAGAAGGCATGGTATACATACCAAACCATGCACCGGAAGTGCCGCCGGCGATCATTTTACTGTCTGCATAAATCGAGTTGCCTGTCATATAATCAACATCTATCAGACCTTTCTGATACCAACGGTTCATTAAAGTGAGATAATCCTTCCATCCCTGCCTGGCAGGTCCATAAAAGACCTTGCCGTCCATTTGAAAAAAATCATAACTGACTCCAAAACCGGCATTCAGACTTTCATCCTGTGCATAAGCATTGTATGAAATCCATAATGGGGCTGTGGCTCCTTTCTTTTCTTTAAATGCAGTGAGAACCGTTTCCCAGTCATCATAAGTGACAGGAATCTCAAGCCCCAGTTCATCCAGCCAGTCTTTTCGAATCTGAAGACCACACCATGGTTTTTGCGAGTTTTGTTTTATAGAATAAACAGCTGCAATTCGACCGGAATCCGTGTAGGCGATATCTTTTATGTCCTTTTGCTGAATGATCTTATAGTAATTCGGTGCATATTTTGGAACCAGTTCCGTCAGATCACAGATGTCCCCCTGAGCGATCGCATCATCCGCAGAAATATTCCCATAGATGGATGAAAAATTTCCGGCACCGATCAAATCCGGTACGGAATCGCTGTTTTGCTCAAAACGGTTTTGAATCTGCAGATTGGATAAAGAAGTGATCCAGTCAATATGGATGTTCGTTCTGTTTTCCAGTTCCTGGAAAAAGGCAGTATTATTCAGATCTCCGTCGCAGAGCTCTGAAAGTTCAGAATCAATGGTATTCAAAAAAGAAAAACTCTGTCTGACTTCTGTAACCGGAAGAGAAGCATTTGTTTGTGTCCTGACAGAAAAAACGTGTCGGACAAGAAAAATGCACAGACAGAAAACAATACAGATCAGTACCGGGAAATAGTAATTCCTATACTTGTGTTTCATAATTTCCTCCAGATAATAAGCTTTATTTTTAGTTTACTGTGTTGGAAGTAAAAAGTAAATACTCAGGAAAAAAATCATCAGCAAAAAAGAAAGAATCATAAATTTCCTTGCAAAACAAAAAGACAGACATTATATTAAAAGAAATGAGAAGAAATCTTTTTGTAAAGAGCAGGAGATAAAAACTTATGAAAACAGGAAAATCACTTACTTTTCGTTCTATTTTGATTTCTTATCTGGTATTATGCCTGGCAATGCTCACAGTTACGATCATCGGTTACAGCAGTTCGATCTTTTATGTGCAGAAAGAAATACGAAATTCAGCTGCATTGCGTATGAGAGAAGTTGTGGGGAAGATTGAAAATAATATTCGGCTGTCATATCAGTTGTGTGATACGCTTGCCGTCAGTGGTGGTTTGGATGATATTGCATTGATAGAAGGAAATTTTTCACCACAGCAGATTTTAGATTCCATGAAACTGAAAAATACAATGTCAGAATTGAATGTACAGAACAATCTCTGTCAGAATCTGCATATCTATTTTCTGAAGAGCGATTCCATTCTTTCTTCCAATTCGCAGCGTCGGGAAGGAAAAGAGGATATCAGCTTTTTCTGCCGACAGTATGGTATCACTGCACAGGATTTTTATTGTTGGATGACAGAAGAAAATCAAAAATCTTATCAGGTTTTATCAGATAATCAAATCTGGTTTTTCCGTCCGGTCAATGACACGCAGAATAATCGCATTGCCGTTATTTTCGCAGAGTACAGCGGAAGCCGTCTGATCGGCGATCCAGGAGCAGAAAACTGTATTTATATTGAAACGCCGGAAAAAGAAAATGTTATTTACAGCAGAAAATTGGAAGAAAATCAGAAAAACGGATACATAAAAGTAGAAAAACAGATGAGTATGTTTCAATGGAACTGCGATATGTATGTTCCGAATACCTTGTTTTATGGAGAACTGAGACGTTTTGCAATGATTCTAACGGCAGAACTTCTTATGCTGATCAGCGTGGCGGTTATCGGTTCCTGGTATTTTTCAAAAAAAACTTATGTCCCGGTGGGAAATCTGATCAGTGATAACAAAAAACTTTCGAAAAAAGTTAAAAGGAAAGAAGAGACCCGGGAATGCAGGGAATTGGAAAAATATCTGACAGGTGCGGTCAAAAATTTTCCATATGCAA
>NZ_JBKVNQ010000073.1:0-10714 GCF_046967715.1 Hominisplanchenecus sp. | reverse complement strand
ATTTACTCAAAGTATCAACTCCTTTCAATAATATTCTACTCTAATATCTTATAAAACTCAACATATACTTATATAATTTTATAATTTATGTTTAACTGTTAATTGCCTCCATTTGTTCCGCTCAGACTTTCGAAAAACCCGGTTTCAAGAATGCCTCTGGCGGTCAGATCTGTCGGTATCTGCCTGACAGAATCGAATGTTTTCCCCATCTTGCTTTGAAAACAGACAAGTTATTTTCTCATTATACCCGATTTCTTTCAGCCTGTACCGATACGCCCTTAAGATTCTGCGGATATGCTCTTCTGTCACTGCTTCTTCCGGCAGAATCTTTCTTTTTGGCAGCTCCATATCATCCCGGATAAGCTCTTCTTTCTGCATCTCATCAAAGCGAAAGATTACCTTCTTACAGGGTTTCCCAATATCCCACGTTCCAAGCACGAGATAAAGATCCGTCGTTCCCGAAAAAATCACCGGTTCTGCCCCGGAAGGATATTTCAGAGAATGATGTTTCGCTCCGTCCGCTTCTATCAGAACAATATCCGCGTAATGCAGCAATTCTCTTAGTGTATGCTCCGGAAGTGCCTGCATTTTCTGCGGATTTTCGGAGCATTGTATGCCCGCCATACAATAGTGATCTCTCTGTAATTTCTCCCGTATAGAAAAAGCATCGCCGGAGAGGTCTGTGCCCGGCTCTGCGAACATATGCGTTGTCGTCGTCACCAGCACAGCATTTCCTTTCCTTTGATATTCTTCTGCCAGTCGATGGATCAGGGTCGTCTTTCCGCCCGCTCCGATGACTGATATGATTTTTTTCATTTATTTATCTTCCAGTTCCCACATTTCACGAACCGGTTTGGATTCTTTCGGCAGAACGATATTTAAAATGATCGCTGCCAGAGAACATGGTACGATTCCGGAACCGCCAAAGATCAGCTGTACATAATACGGCAGATGAGCGGTTGCCCCTGTGGTTGCTCCAAGACCATATCCAAGACCGATCGCTACGGAAATAATCGTAATCTCACGGCTGCCGATCGGATGCTTTGTGATCAGCTGGATACCGGAAATCAGAATCGATGCGAACATCATAACGGCTGCCCCTCCGAGAACCGACTGCGGCATGATGGACATCAGTGCACCGATCTTCGGGCAGAATCCACACAGGATCAGGAAAATCGCTCCCATGGAGATTGCAAAACGGTTGACAACTTTTGTCAGAGAAACCAGTCCCACATTCTGCGAGAATGAAGTATTCGGCAGTACACCGAACAGTGCTGCAAAAGCAGATCCAAGTCCGTCACAGATCACACCGCCGGACAGCTCAGAATCGGTTGCTTCACGATCCATACCGCCCTCGATACAGGCCGAAATATCACCGACTGTCTCAATCGCCGTTACGATAAACATGATGCCGATCGGGATGATCGCACTTGCCTGGAATGTGATCTTTACATCAGATAAAGCACCAAAACCGATAAAGCTCGGCACAGCGATCCACGCTGCATTTTTTACCTGGGCAAAATCAACAACCCAGGAGTAAGTATACTGAACACCATCTGCATCGATACCGGTGTGCGGAAGCGTAAGTGTCATAATGATCGCCACAACATATCCTGCCAGAATACCAAACAGGATTGCAGACGAAGAAAGGATACTTTTCTGCGGTGCGAAATGTTTCAGCAGTACAATTACAACCAGTACTACAAATCCCAGAAACAGATTCGGAAGTGAACCATAGTCCGCTTTGCCGCTTCCTCCGCAGAAATAGTTGATACCAACACCAAGCAGTGATAATCCGATTGCAATAACAACCGATCCGGTAACGATCGGCGGGAAAAATTTACGAAGCGGTTTCAAAAATGCTCCGAGAACACTCTCGAAAATACCGCCGACAATACAGGCTCCCATAATCGCACCATAAGCAAGAATACCGCCGCCGCATGCTGCCACGGTATTGTTCAGAACTCCGAGAAATCCGGATGACGTTCCCATAACGATCGGCACTTTTCCTCCGACCGGACCGATGGAAAACATCTGAACCAGTGTAACAACTCCGGCGATGATCATTGCATTCTGGAGCAATGCCGTACGAAGTTCGCCAAATCCTGCATCTGCGGTCAGTCCACAAACTCCCATCACGATGATCAGCGGTGTCAAGTTTCCGATAAACATTGCCATGACATGCTGAAGCCCCAGTGGAATTGCCTGAGAAAGTGGAATTCTTCCCTCAAAATCATACGGTGAAGAATAACCTTCTGACTTTTTCTCATTTGTTGCTTTCATAAAACAAACAGCCTCCTTAAATTTTACATATATTCCATGTTTCTTTCTTATTTTACAAAGATATATTTCCGGGGTCAATTCCTAATTTTACTTTTTTTCAGATGCAAAAATTCCCGCCCATCCTGACCGGATGGCGGGAATTTTTGATCTACCTGACTTTTACTTTTTTTACTTTACTAAAGGAACCGTAAATCCTGCTTTTCTTTCCATCTTTTTTTACATTCCGGAATTTCCGCATTCTCACATAGTACTTCTTTTTTGCTTTCAGTTTCGACACCGTAAGCGAATTCTTTTTCTTTCCACACTTCTTTGTTCTGACATTCTTTTTAAACTTTTTATCCGTTGAATACTGGATCTGATAACCGGAAACAGACTCCGATTTCTTTGCTTTTTTCCATTTTACTGTAAATTTTTTCTTTCCGGCTGTCAGTTTTTTGATGGAAATACCGGAAAGTTTCTGACCATCCTTCGAATTTACATCCGGTATCTGTTCTTTGTTCTCTGTTTCCTCTTCTGTTTTTGTTTCTTTTTCCGTTTCTGTTTCCTTCGGTTTTTCTTTCCATTTTGCATAAACCTGGATATCATCCCGGTACTTTGGAACCCAGTCATAGTTTTCCGTATGTTTGACCAGACTGCCATCTAAGTCATCCGGTTTCAGACACCATCCGACAAACTGATATCCCTCCTGCTGCGGAATGTGATCTGCAATATCAAAAAAGTTTTTACTGTCCATATGCAATTCATAAATGACAGACTCTTTTCCCTCAATACTTCCGCCATTTGCGTTAAATGTAATTGTTTTTCCGCTGTCATATCTCGGTGTCACTGTCTGATCACCTAAATTTGCATGAATCATATTGTGTTCCCAGTCAAAGGAAAATATGGTTCTTCCCTCTTCCACTTTTTCATCCACAAAAGCCATACCGCTCCAGCCAGTCAGATGACACCCTGCACGAACCGGTGTTTTTAAAATCAGTTCCTGTTTTTCCCTCTGCACATAATAACGATCCGGCATGCCTTCCTGTTTTTCTTCTGAAAGTTCTTTGTAGGATATAGTATAATACGGTTCATAGAATCGGATCGTACAGTTTGAATTATGCGTGGTATACCCGACAATCATCGGTGTACTGCTATATTCACCACCATAAATGGTTCCTTCATGTTCGGTAGCTCCTGTACGCACTTGTTCCAAAACAATTGGGGTGTTTGTATTGTTTGTGTAACCCGCATTCTCTGTGCTCTCGCCTTCCTGAAACGCTTTAAGCTGCTTCTGTGTATCTTCACCCATCTCTGCACTTTCCAGACTCTTCTTCCAGAGCTCCGTCTGTGTTGTCCAGACATTATACGTGTTTGTCCGATCCGCCGTCAGTCCGGCAAGATCCACTTTGTTCCGTATCAGTTTACTGTCATAAAGTCTTGGTTCTTCCCCAAGTATCAGGGAAACGTGTTTCAGGTACAGGTTCGTAACTGTCTGCCCGTAATAACCATGGTCATACGTTACTTCAAATTTCGGAACGGTGTAAAATGCTTCGCCCGGCATGATCAGCTCATTTGAAATATCCCAGTTATTTTCTTCCTTCAGTGGATGATCCATCCGCACATACGTTGGTTCTTTTTTTGTTTCTTCCGCAAAAGAAACCGGCACTGCCAGATTGGTCAACATACAGCATACCATTGAAAAACCGATTATTTTTTGAAAACCGCCTTTTTGTTTTTTCATAACAAATCCCTCCTGACATATTTTCTGTTTTCCTGATTTTTCTTCCCGTTTTCTGAGTTACTTTTATTATATCAGGAAGGATTTTTTTAACCACAAAATTCCCAAACTGTCTAATGACAATTTAGGAATTCGTTCATTTGCACATGCTCTGCTGTTTTTTCGCTGACAGCCTCCTGATAAAATGCTCAGGATTTCAATTTCTTACACCTGCCAGGAAGTCACCGACAACTTCTTATTTAGTAAAGGTGACGGTACAGTCTTCATATCCTTCTGCGGAAATCTCAATGGTATTTTCTCCATCTGCAACTGCATTTGTTCCAACATAAATCTGACCATCGTTTTTCAGCAGACAGTAGGTTGTCGTATCACCTACGCTGAAGGAAGAAGTTACCAGGCTATACTCTGTTCCGTTTACTTTTATGCCTGTGATCTGATTCTGCCACTGTTCGATTTCAGAACCATAGCCAAAGGAAACGATATAGTAATCTGAGAAGATAGTTTTCTGGCAGGAAACCGCCTGTGGCGGTGTCAGTTTTTTGATCACATTTACAACCAGCGGCAGTGCCAGATCTTTATAGCCTTCTGCTTTGATCGTAAAGGTATTGTCGGCATTTTCATCAAATTCGCTGTCCACTTTCAGTTTCAGGACCTGATTTCCGTATCCGTCTGTTTCCCATTTAAACTGATTCTCTGACATGCCAAACCAGCCTGCTTCTGTATAGGCTGTTCCATTTACAGTGATCGAGGTTACTTTATTTTTCCAGCCTACAAAGTTTGTCTGTGTTCCAAAGGATACCAGATAAGTCTGGCCGTCTTCGTCTTTGCTGATCATAGGCTCTGATGCCGGAACATCTTTTTCTTCACCCTGTACGGTGATCTCTGTTTCCAGAGCTTCATAATATTCTGCTTCCAGAGTCAGGGTATATGCTTTGTTCTGGTTGAACAGGTTTCCGTTATCGTAAATAGTGATGGATTTCAGATCTTCTGCTGCTTCATAGTAATAATCAGATCCTGCAACACCTTTTGCATAAATGTTTTTTCCATCTACTTTGACTGCATTTAAGTTCTTCAGGAAATCGCCTTCGGAACCATTTACGGTCAGAACCACATTCTCGCCTCTGTTGTACTGTTCTTTGTCAGAAACAAGACTTAAATTCTCTTCCAGAACTTTCTTATACTCAACCGAAAGTGTATTGTTTTTGAATCCTTCTGCTTTGATCTCTACGGTATTTGTTCCCAGTGTCAGAACAGAATCTTTGATCACCAGTTTGCCGTCCTCTACGCTGTACTGATCTTCTGTCAGTTCTTTCCAGCTCTGATTCACATAAATTCCGGTAATTTTCTCAAAGTATTCTGCTGTTCTTGCATCCTGGCCTGTCAGTACAAGATCTCTGCCTTCTGCAACAAATTCTGCATCCGCATCCAGTGTCAGGACCGGTGCTTCTTTTCCTTTGTAAGATCCGTTGTACTGTGTTTCTCCAAGCAGACCATCTTCCAGAACCACCTTAACTGCGTATGGACGGTTTTCTGTAGTAACTGCATTTTCATCTGCAACATAATCTTCAAAAGAGAGATACTGTCCTTTTAATTTTGCTTCCTGAACAGCATCATAGTAGCTTGTATAATCGTAGAATACAACTCCGTCTTCGCCATAAACGGCATCGCATGCTGTGATCTGATTATCCCAGCGTTCTGCAACTGCTTTTGCCGAAGCATTCTTCACATCCAGTGCCGTCAGGATCTTTGCATTGGAGATCAGATCCTCAGAAAATGCCAGATTTGCCGGCATAACAGAGTTTCCGCTTTCACCGTCGCTGCTGCTTCCGGAGTTTCCGCCTGAAGTCGCTCTTGTCACAACATCATAAGTCTTTGCTGTTTTTGCAGCTTTTGTTGTTTTGCCTGCAACAGTGAAAGATTTGCTCATGGTCTTAAAGCCATTTGAGTATACCGTCAGTGTGTACACACCCGGCTGTTCGATGTTGTTTCTTCCACCTTCTGCATTTACATCGTTATACAGTACAAAGGTATTTCCGATCAGATACCAGTCTGTGATTTTTTCCAGTGTTTTCACTTCTCCTGACGGGGTTTTCAGTGTTACCATCTCAACCGGAACGGTGATGCCGTATACCATGTTTTCTACCTGGAAATGAACATTCTGTCCGGATTTGATCGCACCTGTCTCAGAAATCTTCATGGACGGAGTCTGTGCATTTACCACATGGATGGATGCGATCAGGGTTCTGTTTCCATTGGAACGGATGCGTACTTTGTAACGTCCATTGGAATAGAAATTGCTCTGTCCCAGCGGAATGGTAATTCTTCCGACTACATTTCCACCATGTTCGGTGGTATCTTTTGTATAAGCGAGCTGATCGTTCAGCGTGCTCAGGCTCTCATCGTTTGACAGCAGTGCCAGTGCACCTTCGTCTGCGATCGTATCAAACCAGTCTTTTTCTTCCTGTGTTGTGTAGTTGAACAGGATTTCTACGTTTCCGCTCACACCGTACAGATTGTCAGCATCTTCGTTTTTGCTCAATTCTGCATCCGGTGCATAATATTTCACATCTTCTTTTGCAGTTTCCTTCAGGTCAAAGGTTGTTTTTTTCGGAGTAACCCTTGCATTTCCTTCTTCATCGTAGTTGGTCAGATGATAATCCCAGGTCGGGATGGCTGCATGTGTCAGGAAATACATCGGTTCCTGTGCTTTTACAACCGGTTTGTCCGGATTTTCATTGTCACTGAGCACAACATCCTGTGTTTTCTGGTCATCTTTTTTGGTAACAACCAGTTTTGCAGGATTTAAGCCTGTCAGCTCCCATTTCACAATGCTTCCGTCATCGGTAACTTTGGTCATAGCCCCTGTGATATCCACACCATCTACCGCAACGCTGCAGTTTTCCACATCGTAACCTTCTTCAAAAGCTACCACCAGATACTGTGCATATCCAAGATCAAGAACTTTTGTCTGAGCTTCCTTTACCAGAACTGTTTTCGGAGCTTCTGTTTCCGTTGCCGGTGTTTCGGTTTCCGGTGTACTTGGCGTTGCCGGTGTCTCAGTTGCCGGTGTCTCCGGTGTACTTGGCGTTGCCGGTGTCTCCGGTGTTTTATTATTATCGACTGCCGGCTTCTCTGGCAGAACTACTTTAATCTTGCAGCGATATTTTTTGCTGCCAACTTTTGCAGTAATCACAGCATTTCCTTTTTTCTTTGCTGTAACCTTTCCTTTTGAAGTAACGGATGCAACTTTCTTTTTCGAGCTGCTCCATTTCACTTTTTTCTTTGTGCCTTTTACCTTAAGCTTTAAGGTCTGGCCTTTTCTCAGTGTTTTCTTTTTGTAATTGAGCGTGGTTTTGGACGCTGCTGAAACGGTATGATACTTTGGTGTAACGTTAGCAAAAATTACCGCAAAACTCAGCAGAGCCAATACCAGCAAATTCTTTTTCCATCGCTTCATTCCTTTTCCTCCATGGCTATCTTTTGTTAGTTTGCTTAAACTTACGTTTGAATAAGGTAACATATTTTCTCATTTTCATCAAGTGTAAATGTGCTTAACAAGAAATTTTCTCATTGACTTTTCGTTTGTTGACAGCCATGCCATCGCCGGGCTTTTTATTATGACACTCGGTGTTTCGATGTCCGTAAAATCGAACCTCGGCGTTTCTCCGGTCAGCTCGATTCCGTAGGTATCGGAACGGTGATCGCTACTGTTCTCGTCAGATTGATCCTCAAACAAGAAGCATCTCTCGCTCTAAAGAGCTCGGTCACTTTCTATTTGCTATTTATCACCAATCCATTGTTTTGCAAGTTCTACATCTACTTGCAGTGCCATTGCAATTTGTTCAACAGGCAATCCAAGTCTGCTAAGGGCAATCGTACCCTCTTTTTGTGCAAGTCGTTTGCCTTCCGCAATGCCAGATTCAACACCGGCCTCGTACTCAGCTTTTCGCAGTTTCCGTTCTTCCTCTTCTTTGTCATATTCAAAAATACTCATCGCAATTACCTCCGCTTTATTTTTTCTTTTCTGTTCCATTGTAAAATACGATAAATTGTGGTGCAGGTATTTTCTGTAATACGGAAGAATAAAGGGATTTCTTATCCACCAGTTTCTGATATTCACTCGAAATATAGAATAAATCACGCAATGGCATATTAGGATTGTAAGTTGACTGGTGTTCATATAGAAATAACTCTGTGTCAATGATAAAAGCAAGATCATTTTTCATTCCCATATAAATAGCATTTTCCAGTGTGATAACCATACTGTCTGTTTGTTCTTTCTTTTTCACAGTTTGAAACTCCTGCTTTTTAAATTGATTTGTTTGATTGAAAAGCATGAATTTCTGAAATGTGAATTTAGAAAATATAGATGGCAGGATGCCAAGAATGTTAAGAAATATGCTTTGAAATCATATTAACATATAGCTCTCATTATTTCAATACATTTTAAAAGCATAATTAAAGTCAACACAAATAATAAGAAACTATTTATGTTTTTCCCACTGGAAAGAAACAACTTTCGCTTAAGTGCCTTTCGGGAAATTCGTTTATTTGCACATGTACTAATATTCTTTGTCAGAAAGCATTTTAGCAAAACACCTGGCATTTCCATTTCGCCTGATTCATGTTATACTTAACTACCAGAAACACCAACGAAGAAAGGACTGTTTACTTTGAAACAAATTGATTTTGAAAACGGAAAAATCACCGACAATATCTTAAAAGCGGCTCTGCCCATGCTGGTCGCTCAGATTCTGAGTCTGCTTTATAATATCGTGGATCGCATCTATATTGCACGTATCCCGGATATCGGCACAACGGCTCTTGGAGCGGTCGGACTCTGTTTTCCGATCATTGTGATCATCACTGCTTTCAGCAACCTGTTCGGAAGCGGCGGTGCACCGCTCTTTTCGATCGAGCGTGGAAAGGGTGATCACGAAAATGCCTGTCAGATCATGCATACTTCATTTTCCATGCTGACGCTCTGCTCAATCCTTCTGATGCTGACCGGTTTGATCTTTGCAAAACCCATTCTCACGCTGTTTGGTGCCGACCGTGAGAATTTTGGCTATGCCTGTCCTTATCTGATGATCTATCTGCTCGGAACGTTTCCGTCCATGGTCGCGACCGGCATGAATCCTTTTATCAACGCCCAGGGATATGCGACCACCGGTATGATCTCGGTGGTGATCGGTGCTGTTGCCAACCTGATCCTTGATCCGATCTTTATTTTTGCGTTCGGCATGGGAATCCGGGGTGCTGCAATCGCAACCGTCATCTCACAGATTTTGTCGGCTGCTTTCGTACTTCATTTTCTGCTTTGCAAGGCAGAATACAAGGTTCGTCTGCTGCACAGAGAAGAAATCCTTGCCTCTTCAAAATATGCGAAAAATATCATCAGCCTCGGAACTGCCGGATTTATCATGCAGCTGACGAACAGCCTGGTAACAATCTGCTGCAATCACGTACTTTCTGTCACCGGCGGAACGCTCTATATTTCTGTCATGACAATCATCTCCAGCGTGCGTCAGTTGGTTGAGACACCAATCTATGCAATCACGGAAGGTTCTTCTCCTGTTATCAGCTACAATTATGGTGCTCATCGTTACAAACGTGTAAAACAGGCAGCTGTTACCATGGGAATCATGGCACTCATTTATACACTGCTGGCATGGCTTGCGATCATTCTTGCACCGGAATTTCTGATCAGCATTTTCAGTTCTGATAAGAGTCTGCTGGCAGATGCCGTCCCTGCCATGAAACTGTATTTCGGAGCGTTTATTTTCATGCTTCTGCAATACATCGGACAGACTATATTTAAATCCTTAAACAAAAAGAAACAGGCGATCTTCTTCTCCCTGCTCCGTAAAGTAATCATCGTTATTCCTATGACTTATCTGCTCCCATATGCATTTCATATGGGAACAGACGGCGTATTCCTTGCAGAACCAATCTCAAATATTATCGGAGGCAGCCTGTGCTTTCTCGTTATGATAATAAACATACGCAAAGAGTTACGTTTATAAATTAATATAATATATTTTTCAAAAAGAATGTTGCAATTCAAAGCTACATATGCTATACTGCAACAAAAAGAAGGCATTGTGAATTCGTCCATTACTCGTTCACAAATCGAGTAGGAGGCGGTGACTAACCGCCGTCCTCTCACACCACCGTGCGTACCGTTCGGTACACGGCGGTTTCAATAGTTGACGTGCACAGACTGATAGGCTGTGGCTAAATCATAGAAGCCACCGTTTATCAGTCTCTCTTTTGTCATGGCTTTCTTAACTGTTGTCAGATTCGCACAATACCAGTGTCCTCTTCGGCAGTTTGCCGCCATATTCGCATAGTATTCGTGTACTCCCATCTTTATCAGATTTCTTTTCTTTGTTTTTGGAAGTTTCCACTGTTTCCATATACACATGCGTATTCTGTGGTAGAGCCATCCGTTGATCTCTTCGATGTTGTTCTTCATGCTTGCTATTCCGTAATAGTTCAGCCATCCTCTTGCATATATCTTGATTTTCTCAAGGCTTGGCTTGATTGACTGACATCGTTTACGGGAAGACAACTCTTTCAGTCTCGACTTAAACTTTCTCCATGACTTTGGATGAACGCGAACATAAATACCCGTTCCATTCCTTCCCAATGCAAAGCCTATAGCAATCCTCTTAAATAATGCAATCTCTTTACAGGAGTGATAAAATATAG
>NZ_JBKVNQ010000072.1:0-11021 GCF_046967715.1 Hominisplanchenecus sp. | reverse complement strand
GCCCATCTTCTTGCCCTTCGGACAAGAAGCATCCCTCGCTCTAAAGAGCTCGGTCAATTTTTATTTGGTGGTAGACCCGAATCCTCCGTTTCTGACTGCCGTTGCATCGTCATCCACGGTAATCCCGTACTCTACAAAAATCCCCTGCATAAATCCCTGACCTTTTTCTACGGTCAGTGTCTTCTCTTGTTTGGCATCGTTTGTAATCTTTGTAAACATATGACCTTCGTTATCGGAATAGAAATAATCGCTGTCTATGATTCCGACACTGTTGTCCAGCTGCAGGCGGTATTTGAATCCCAGGCCACTGCGAGGGTATAACTTCAGCACCCATCCTTCTTCCATCTCAACGCGGATCCCGGTCGGGATTTTGATAGTTTCGCCGGATTTCAGGCTAAAGGTTTCCGGTGTATAAAAATCGTAGCCTGCAGATCCTGCGGTTGCACGTTTTGGCAGTTTGATATCTTCGTAAATTTTCTGCAGTTTTGCTTCTGTAGTCTGAGGGAACTCTCCCATCCATCCTTTTTTAAACTGTTCAAAACTTACTTTATGAAATTTTGCTATTCTTTTCATGCTTTTCTCCGTTTTCTGTGTCATAGGACACGGTTGTACAGGTATCCCTTATTGTCTCAGGTTCTTTTTTTGAACATGGATACTGTCCATACTATTCGCAGTACAGACAGACTTTTCCTGTTTCCAGTGATTTTGGCACATCGATTACCCGCTGATTGCTGCTGCCTTTCCAGTGAAGCTGCACATTGCGTTTGTCTTTCTCATATTCGCCGTCTACACAGACATCCACATACTGCATCACTTCAAAATGGCTGATCTGTTCCCACAGATATCCGGTGTACAGCCAGATTGTTTTCGTTGGAAATTTTTCTCTGATCTCATGCACCAGTGCACGGATATCCAGACGGTTTGCCGGATGCAGCGGATCTCCGCCGCTTAAGGTAATACCGGAGACATAGCTTTTGCCCAGTTCCTCAAACAGCTCGTTTTTTGCTTCCTGGTTAAACGGAATGCCGCCATTTGGATCCCAGGTGATCGGATTCTGACATTCCTCACAGCAGTGATTGCAGCCAGAAACCCAGAGTACAACACGCAATCCGTCTCCGTTTAACATATCGTCCTTTGTTATATTATGGTATCTCATATCGTCTCCTTGTTTCTTATCATACATAAATTATCCAGAGTAGTAACACGTCGGTTTGCTGCTCTCCTGTCGGGGCGGAATTCAAAAAACTTGTAAGTGCTGTTTCTACCTGTCACTTAGTTGCCGCACTCGATACTGATCTCATTGAATAGATCAAGCACATCATCTACATTCATATTTTTCTTCTCTTCGCCCTTTTTGTCAAGGATTACTTTTCCCTGATGCATCATGACGATACGCGTGCCGTATTCGATCGCATAGCGAAGATTGTGGGTAACCATGATGGATGTGAGCTTCTTTTCACGCACAATCTGATCCGTCAGACGCATATTGATCTCGGCAGTCTTCGGATCCAGTGCAGCCGTGTGTTCATCCAGGATCAGGAAATCCAACGGTGTCATCGTGGACATCAGAAGTGACATTGCCTGTCTCTGTCCTCCGGACAGGGCTCCGACTTTTACATGAAGCTTATCTTCCAGTCCGAGATTCAGCGGACGGAGCAACTCGCGGTAAGCTTCTTCTCTTTTTTTGTTGACACCCTTTCCAAGGTTATAGGCTTTTCCTTTATTCTCTGCCATTGCCATATTTTCAAGGATCGTCATGGACGGGCAGGTTCCCATGGAAGGATTCTGAAAAACGCGTCCGATTCTTCCCATGCGTTTATATTCCGGCATATTTGTGATATTGGTGCCGTTGATCAGGACAGCTCCTTCATCAATCGGAATGCTCCCGCAGATAATATTCAGCATGGAAGTTTTTCCGGAACCGTTGCTGCCGACAACCGCAACAAACTCACCGTCATCGACTTTAAAATTAAAATTGTTGAACAGGCACATTTCATTGACTGTGCCAGGATTATAGTATTTATAAATTTCTCTGAGTTCAAGCATCGACTTTCACCTTGACCTTCCTGTTTCGTTCCATTCCAAGCACCAGGATCAGCAGGAACAATGCCGCTGTGATAAATTTCAGGTCCGTGGACTCAAAACCAAAACGAATGGCGATTGCCACACATGCTTTATAGATCACCGAACCGATTACCACGCTTGATGTCACACGCAGAATCGTTACTTTACGGAAAAGGCTGGTTCCGATGATCACACTGGCAAGACCGATGACCATCGTTCCAGTTCCCATGGATACATCGAAATATCGCTGTTGCTGTGCAAACACACAGCCACTTAATGCCACCAGGCCGTTTGAGATCGCAAGACCCACCACCTTTACCTTTCCTTTGTTTACACCAAGGGATGTAATGATATGATCATTATCCCCGACTGCACGCAGCAGCATACCGGATTTCGTTCTCAGATACCAGTCCAGAATGTATTTGCTGATCAGGGTGATGATCAGAACAATGATCACTACCTTAAAAGAAGAAAGGCTTTTTGGAATGATTTTATCTACCAGATCATTCTGGAAAATGGTACTTTTATTGTAGATCGGCAGGTTTGCCCTGCCTGCGATTCGGAGATTTACCGTATAAAGGGCCGTCATCATAATGATACCGGACAGCAGATCACGCACTTTTAATTTTACATGGATAAGGCCTGTCAATGTTCCGACTACAGCCCCGAGCAGAAAACAGATTGGCAGTGTCAGCAGCGGGTTTACATCTCTGCTGATCAGTGCTGCTGCGATCGCTGCTCCCATCGGGAAACTGCCATCTACCGTCAGATCCGGAAAATCCAGGATTTTGTATGTAATATAAATTCCAAATGCCATGATCGCATATATCAGTCCCTGTTCCAGGACGCTTATCAGCAATGCCATATCAACCTCCGATTATTCCACTGTGATCTCATCGAAAACTTCTGCCGCACCATCTACGGTAGCCTGATCCAGCTCAAAGTTCAGTTTGTCAGCAACTGCGGTATTTACATAAAGGCTTGCACCGCTGCATACTTCATACGGCATTTCTTCTGCCTTTGACTCACCTTTTAAAATCTTGGCTGCCATCTCGCCGGTCTGTTTGCCAAGGGCGATATAATCAATACCCATAGATGCCAGACATCCGCTCTTAACCTGTTCGATTTCAGAACCAAATACCGGGATATTCTTCTCATCTGCGGCTGCAATCACGGTCTGCAGTGCAGATACAACGGTGTTGTCTGTCAGGTTGCTGATGCAGTCTACCTTGGATGCCAGATCCTTTGCAGCCATCTCAACATCTGCTACGGTATTGATACCGCTGTCAACAATCTCAAAATCATAATTCTCTGCCAGCTCTTTGTATTCTTTGATCGTGCTTACGGAGTTTGCTTCGCTTGTTGTGTAAAGAATACCGATCTTCTTTGCATCCGGCATCAGATCACGGATCATTTTCAGCTGTTCCTCAACCGGAAGTTTATCAGAGGTTCCGGTGATATTTCCTACGGAATTGCCCTCTTCATCTGCAAGTCCTGCACCGACCGGGTCAGAAACTGCGGTATATACTACCGGGATCTCACTGTCCAGACAGCTGTTATAGGCACTCATGGCACTCGGAGTTGCGATTGCACAGATCAGATCCACATTTTTGGATACAAAGTTATCAGCGATTGTACTTGCGGTTCCGGTATCTGCCTGTGAATTCTGGTATTCTACTGTCAGATTGACACCTTCTTCGATCCCAGCACTTTTTAAACTTTCCAGGAATCCTTCGCGGCAGTTATCAAGAGAACCGTGCTCTGCAAACTGAGAAATACCGATGGTATAATCACTTTCTGCCGCACTGCTGTCTGCGGATGTTTCACTTCCGGTTGATGCCTGTGTATCTTTTGCAGTGTCTGAACTGCCGCATCCTGTCATCATTGCCATAATCATCGCTGTTGTCATAATACCTGCTAATACTTTTTTCTTCATAAAAGTCCTCCTTCTTCTGCCGTGAAACAGTTACAATTTTCTGATAAATAAAAAAACGTCTCAAGCTTTTCTGCCTGAGACGCTGATATTCATCAACGCGGTACCACTCAAATTGACTTCTGTCCACTTTGCATGTACATAGTTATACATTCCAGATTGATAACGGGTTCGGTTCCCGACAACGCCTACTCTCCTGTCCGGATTTTGGGCTGCCCTCGAAAGTCCATTCAATCATCCACGCCGTACTACAATCCCACCGTCTGCAGCTCTCTGTGCCTTTATGGAAAATCTACTCTTCTTTCTCATCGGTTTTTCCTATGCAATCAATAGTAATACTTTTTCGCTTTCTTGTCAATGAAAATTTCTGTTTTTAATCCACTGTTTTTACACGCAGGAAAAAATATAAAATATGGCATACCCACACCACTGTGATGCAGATTCTTCCGATCGGCATATTTTTCATGCAGAGAAAACCGATCGCCATCACAACGGTCACCATTCCGATAATTTTCAGTTTTGTTCCAAGCGTCATGGCTCTTTCCTGCACAAAGCTGTCCAGATGTTTTTTGTAAAGACCGGTTGACAGAAACCAGGTATGTAACTTTTCCGAGCTCTTTGCAAAGCAGAATACGGTTGCCATATAAAGCGGCACGGTCGGCAGGATCGGCAGAACGATACCGATCGTTCCAAATGCCAGGCACAGAAATCCAAGCAGCATCCAGATTATATTCATCGGGTTTTTCTTCATCTCTTTATCCTTTCTTGTTCATCACAGAAGTTATTTTTCTCTTGGCGGAAGCCGGTAATCCTGAATGGCTACCACAGGACTTCCGTTCACACGTGTTACCATCAGATGTACGCCATACAGTTTCTGAATGCTTTCTTCTGTGATCACCTGATCTGGAGCACCTTCGATCGCCACATGACCGCCCTGCAGACCGATGATCTTGTCAGAAAAATAAATGGTCTGGTTGATGTCATGCAGAACCATAACGATCGTGATGTCGAATTCTTCATTCAGTTTTTTGACCAGTTCCAGGATCTCCAGCTGATAGCGGATATCCAGATAAGTGGTCGGCTCATCCAGGAACAGAAGTTCGGTATTCTGTGCCAGTGCCATGGCGATCCAGACTCTCTGTCGCTGTCCGCCTGAAAGCCTTCCGATCTCACGGTCACGCAGGTCCAGAAGTCCGGTCACCTGAAGTGCCTGTTCGATCAGCCGCTCGTCTTCTTCACTTTTTCCGCCCAGCATTTTCTGATAAGGGGTTCTTCCATACGATACGAGGCGTTCGATCGTGATATCTTCTGCTGCGGAATTATGCTGGTGTACGATCGACACTTTTCTTGCAAATTCGCTGAGCGAATATTTTTTTATGCTCTTTTCTTCCAGCAGGATTTTCCCTTTTCCCGGTGTCAGATTCTTGGTCATAAGAGAAAACAGGGTAGATTTCCCACAGCCGTTCGCACCCATGATTGTCGTGATCTTCCCGCGTGGTATCGTCAGGGAAATATCCGAGAGAATCTGGTTGCTTCCGTAGGAAAAGCTTAAGTTTTTCACTTCCATCGCATTAGTTTCCATATTTTTTCGACCTCCGAAGCAGAAGAATAAAGAACGGACCACCCACTACGCTCATGATCACCGCTGCACTCACTTCATACGGAGCGGCGATCGTCCTGCCGATCGTATCTGCCAGCAGAAACGTAAAAGCCCCTGCAAGTGTGGAAAACGGGATCAGCACCTTATGGTCACTTCCAACCAGCAGTCTGCCGATATGCGGGACGATCAGTCCCAAAAAGCTTACGGCACCTGCAACTGCGGTTGAAACGCTGGCAAGTAAAACTGCCGTCAGGGAGATCACGATCCTGGTGCGGTTTACATTGATTCCAAGTCCTCTTGCCGTTTTGTCTTCCAGAGACAGCAGATTGCATTCCCCTACAAACAGAATCGCCAGAAACAGTCCTGCCAGTACATAGGGAAATAACGTTCCGACATCTGACCAGGTCTTCTGCGTGATATTTGCTTCTACGATCGATGCCACACCGGTCCTCTGACCGCCTGTCATCGTACTGAAGATACTGGAAAGTCCGGTGAAAAGGGCATCGACTGCCACACCGGTCAGAATGATGCGAAGCGGGCTGAGTCCCTGTTTCCAGGACAGACAATAGACCAGAAAGAATGCTGCCACCCCGCCAAAAAAGGCTGCAAACGGTGTAAAAAAGTAAAGTGTCGGAAAAAAGGTGCTCACACAGACTGCCGCAAATCCAGCTCCGCTTGAAATTCCGATGATTCCCGGGTCTGCCAGCGGATTTTTTAAAACCGCCTGAAAAAGCACACCGGACACTGCGATCGCCGCCCCGGCAAGCATGGAGATCAGAATACGCGGAAAACGCAAATCATAGACCGCCGCCACATTCTCATCATATTCTACAAACAGACCGCGAAGCAGCTGACCGAAACTTACGGAAAGACTCCCTGTATTGATTGCCGAAAAAAATACGAGCAGCAGCAAAAACAGGATCACAGCAAACGAAATCCAGGTTCGCCTGTACTTTTTCTGTTTCCGCACCATATCTTGATTCATAACGTTTTCTCCTTCCAGTTCTGCTTTTATTACGATTCGGTATAAAGCAGTTTTTTTAACGTTTCCAGGGCATCCTGATAAGCAAACGTTGCACTCATTCCAAACTGCTCATACGGAAGATCATAGACTTTTCCGTCTTTCACGGCCTGAAAATGTTTCCAGATATCATTGGTCTTGAAATCTTCTGCAAACATTTCTGCTACCTGATCCGGAAGTGCATGTGCCGCACGCAGAATGATGTCCGGTTCTTTGGTCTTCATATCTTCTGTATTGACCGTCAGAAATTCCTGTCCCTGATCTTCATAAACGTTTTCTGCCCCGGCAAGGGCTGCCAGGCTCCCGATATAGGACTTTTCAGTAGCGATCACATAGCTTCCCGGAAGTCCCATCAGGATCAGTACCTTCGGATGTTCTTTTCCGGCAATTTCTTCCTGGAAATTCTGATAAAACTCCTGATACTCATCGGTAAGCTCTCTCGCCTGTTGTTCCCGGTCAAAAATCACGCCCAGCTCTTCGATCGACTGATACATGCCTGGAACGCTGCGAAGATTTAAAAATGCCCAGTCACTGTTCAAAGTCTCGTACTTTGACTGAAGATCACTTTGCAGAGAACTCGGGCTTAAGATCCAGTCGGGACTTAACGATGCCAGAATCTCCATATCCGGGCTCATCGCCGTTCCGATGGTTGGAAGATCCTGATAGCGATCCGGGATCTCTGCCGTACTGCTGCAGACACCGACCAGGTTTAGCTCCAGTTTTTCACAAATCTGTGCCGCTGCCGGTGAGGTTGCCACAATACGTGGTGCTCTTCCAAGAGCGATCACCTTTTCTCTTGCAGCTTCCACAGCTCCCGTCTGCCCGTTTCCCTGTGCTGTATATGCTTCTGTACTTTTTTCCGGATGCTGATCGACACATCCGCTCAGGAACAGACACACTGCAAATGCCGACAGGAACAGAAGACATATCCGCTTACTCATCGTCCTCGTCTCCTTTCCACAGCTCCCCATGCTTTTGCAGAAAAAGAAAAATTCCGGTTCCGGCTGCCATCAGGATCAGACCGGAAAGTGTCATGGAAACGGTCAGCACCAGGATCCATTTTCCGGGCGTCATAGCAGAGGTATCCGCTGCATCACTTCCCTCCTGTTCTGTATTTGAGATTTCGGAAGCGGTTGACAGGGCAAGTCCTTGCACTTCCGTATCCGCTTGTGGAGCGGCTGCTTTGTTTTCACTCTCTGTATTTACCGTTTCTGATGTCTGTACTGCATTGTCGCTGCTTTTGGCATCCGCAGAATCAGAAGTTTTTGCAGAATCATTTTCCTCTGATTTCATAGTTTCCCGGCTGCTTTCATCCAACTTGTCTGTGTCGCTTTGTTCTGATTTATTTTCCTGAGCTCCGTCCGATACGTTCGATGTTTCCGTGACATTTATCGCCTTGAAATCTGTCTGATTACCGGACTGATAATCTCCCGGATAGAAATAAAAGATCACGTTTCTTCCCATCGGCTCTACATACATCGAGCAACGCACAATACAGCTCTCCGACGGTACTTCGATGCAGGCATCTTCGGTGCTTCCGCTTCCGTCTGCTCCTGTCGCCGTTGTTGCCATTGATGTGCTGCTCCATGTGCTGTCACCGACATTCTGAACCGATATGTCATGTCTGGAGGCATAATCCATCAGACTGAAGCGAACCGTCAGGTAGTATTTTCCGGAATCGGTCACTTCCAAAATCCCCTGTGTTCCAACGGCACTTTCTGCCATGCCCTGACCGGTCGCAGCAGAGGCTTCTCCGCCCGAATCCTCGATCACACCGGTCACCGGATGTGTATAACTGGTCGTTATGGAACAGGTATAAATGCTCCCGCTTTCTGCAAAGACCTGCTTTTTGCCCAAAAGCAGCAATCCGCAAACCAGAAGCAGTCCTGCGATATATTTAACCCGTTTTTTCTTCCTGATGCTTGTCTGCATAATCTTCTCCTATAACACCCATCTGCGGCTTCTGATCTTATAAAGGACACCGGCTCCTGCTGCCAGAAGTGCTCCAAGCGACGGAAGTGCGGCTGCAACCGGATTTCCTTTTTTGCTTTGTGCTCCCGATCTTCCCTGTCCTGTTGTCACCGTGTCACCATTTTCGCTGTCTTCCTGCTGTTGACTTTCTGCACTTACCGATGCTGCCTGTCCGGCTGCATCTTCAATCTTGTTTTTCAGCACTGCCTCTTCTTTGGCTGCTTCACTCTCTTTTTGCTCTCTGCTGCTTTTGGCGGCATCTTTTGTCTTTTTTGAAGCATTCGATGACGGAAGTACGGATGTTCCTTTTGTCTGGCTGCTTACCGGAAGTGACTGGTTTCCAAGTGGACTTCCTGCGGAACCGTTTCCTGATGCGGCAGTTTTATTTCCGGTGGTTCCATTTGTATGGCTTCCCTGTGTGCCGCTTCCAGTATCAGTGCCGCTGCCGGAATTGCCGTTATCCTCTGTTTCTTTTACACTTTTTTTATCCAGTGTGATGTTTTCAAGATCCAGCTTCAGATAAACATTCTGGGTACCGCTTCCGGCGGAGATGGCATCCATGACCGGAACAAATACCTGGAGCGGAACATAGCCGTCTTTTTTTGCCTCCGCGATCATAGTAAAAGAAATTTCTTTCGGATAATCGGTGCCATTCTGTTTTTTGGTGACATCTACCGCTTTCGGGCTTCCGACCGGTCCGCCGTAAGCATCTGTCTGATAACCGACCTTATAATATTTCAGCCATCCGAGATAACCTTTCTGACCATTGATCGTCAGACCGTTAAAGCTCAGTGTCAGCGTATATTTTTTCTTTTTTACCGTCAGTTTCACGGTATGATCCAGAGCTTCGTTTGCCATGGATAAGGACTGCTTATCGGTTTTCATCATTTTGCCCGGAAGATAATAGACTCCGTCCGAGAGCGTTTTGATATCCAGACTCTCGCCGCTGTTATCTTCCGTGGAAGAAGTTGTTTTTTTCTGATCCAGATTGATGATCGCCTGGGATAGTGCATTTTGCTGTTTTGTGATCTGAAGCTTTGTCGCATTTTCATTATCATAAACATTCTGTGCCACAGCGATCGCTTTTTTCAGTGCTTCCAGACTCTCTTTTGTATATACATTCTCTCTTCCGGATAAACTGGTCGCCGATAACAGCAGGGTATGTAAGCCGGACTTGTCCGCTTTTTCAGAAGATGGATTCTGATTTCCGTTATTTCCCGGCTGTTCCGTGGACGGCTGCCCGGTAGACGGTGTTTCCGTAGAAGGCTCGGTGGATGGATCTGTCGGCTTTGACACCGGTGTCAGGCTGCTCCAGTCCAGCTGAAGCCTTGCGTACTGCTCGCCGCTGCCTGCACTGACCGCTTCCATCACCGGCACATAGACCTGCGTCCAGATTTCGCCATCTCCTTCGGTGACCGGGATTGCGATCTTTTTCGGATAGATCATGCCTTTTACATTTTCATCCAGGCCGTTTTCCGGATCGTTGTAACTGTCATAAACTCCATCATACTGCTCCAGGATCTCGGCTCCCGATGCAGCATCACTTTCGGTCGGAACTCTTCCGTCCACGTCCGGATAATACAGCATCTCAGCCAGATATCCGTTGAAATCCTTTTTTCCAAGACGGATTGTAAGCGGAACCAGATCCAGGACAAGCTGACAGTTCCCGCCGGACACCTGCAAGGTCATCGGTTTGGAAATGGCAGTGTTGCCCATGGAATCCTGATCCTGCACAGCATGACGCAATACACCGTTTATCGTATAGGTGCCGTCTGCGATCGTCTCTGCCTGCACGCTTTCCGTTTCGGCTGCATATACCTGCATTGTTTTTGCAGGGAACATCGGCGAGATCAGACCGGCAGAAAAAACGACTCCTGCAAGCAGATATACTTGCCATTTTCTTTTTCTTCCTGTCACATTTTTTTCCACTTTGATCCCTCCGTTCTGAATCTCGCTCTTTTTCTTACATTTTTACTTTCAGTACTTTTGAGTATGTTCCGAAAAGTTTCTGTTTGCCGTTTTTCTTATAAGCTCGTACTTTAAAATAGTATGTCTTTTTGGCTTTCAGTTTTTTCACGGTAAGTTTTGTTGTCTTTGCTTTGGAAATGGTTTTGATCTTTTTGTATTTTCCTTTGGCTTTTGTGGCCTGATAAACTTCATAACCATTTGCATCCGTTACTTTTTTCCAGCTTAAGGTCAGCGTATTCTTCTTTCCTTTTTTCTTTTTCAGATTTTTTACAGCCGCCGGTGCTTTTACGCTGCTGTTGTTCTGATTTCCGGTATTGGTGTTTCCGTTTGCCGGATTCTGCGAATTGCCATTTCCATTGTTTGCGTTATTGTTTCCGCCGTTATTATTATTTCCGCCGTTTCCTCCCGGATTGTCATCTTTTACCGTTTTGCGGTTTGCCCAGTCAAAGGTCACCAGCACATCC
>NZ_JBKVNQ010000071.1:0-11126 GCF_046967715.1 Hominisplanchenecus sp. | reverse complement strand
TTAAACCAGAATCTCTGCTTTTACGCCCAGCAGTTCTTTGTTCTCTTCCAGAATCGGATTCACCACGTTTTTCAGGAAGTTGTCCACCTGTCTTGGTGCACGTCCTACATATCTGGACGGCTCCATGCTCTTCTGCAGCTCTTCCAGTGTCATGTTGAATGCCGGATCTGCTGCAATCAGTTCCAGAAGGTTGTTTTCTTTCCCTTCTTCTTTGACATGTTTGCCTGCTTCCATGGAAAGTACACGGATACGTTCATGCAGTTCCTGACGGTCACCGCCAGCCTTTACAGCATCCATCATAATGTTCTCAGTTGCCATGAACGGCAGTTCTGCCATCATGTGTTTTTCGATGACTTTCGGATATACAACCAGACCGTCTACCACGTTCAGGCACAGATCCAGGATACCGTCGATCGCCAGAAATCCTTCCGGAACGGAAAGTCTCTTGTTTGCAGAATCATCCAGGGTTCTCTCAAACCACTGAGTCGCAGATGTAATTGCCGGATTCAGTGCATCTACCATCACATAACGGGAAAGAGATGCGATACGCTCACTTCTCATCGGGTTACGTTTGTAAGCCATGGCGGAAGATCCAATCTGAGTCTTTTCAAACGGTTCTTCTACTTCTTTTAAATGCTGAAGCAGCCGGATATCGTTGGAGAATTTGTGTGCACTTGCAGCGATGCCTGCCAGTACATTGATCACTCTGGTATCGACTTTTCTGGAGTAGGTCTGGCCGGATACCGGATAGCACTCTTTGAATCCCATCTTCTTTGCAATCATCGGATCGATCTTGTCGATGGTCTCCTGATCTCCGTCAAACAGTTCCAAAAAGCTTGCCTGTGTCCCGGTTGTTCCCTTGGAACCGAGCAGTTTCATGCTTCCAAGTACATAGTCCAGATCTTCGAGATCCAGACAGAACTCCTGCATCCAAAGCGTTGCACGTTTTCCAACGGTTGTCGGCTGTGCCGGCTGAAAATGGGTAAATGCCAGGGTCGGCTGATTTTTGTATTCATCTGCAAATTTTGCCAGCTCTGCCAATACATTGACCAGTTTCTTTTTCACCAGCTTCAGTGCTTCTGTCATCACGATAATATCGGTGTTGTCACCAACATAGCAGGAGGTTGCTCCCAGATGGATGATGCCTTTTGCTTTCGGGCACTGTACGCCATATGCATACACATGGGACATAACGTCGTGGCGGACAAGACGTTCTCTTTCTTTTGCCACATCATAATTGATGTCCTCTGCATGTGCTTTCAGTTCCTCGATCTGCTCGTCTGTAATGTTCAGTCCAAGCTCTTTTTCTGTCTCAGCAAGTGCGATCCAGAGTTTTCTCCAGGTACGGAATTTCATATCCGGTGAAAAAATGTACTGCATTTCCTTGCTTGCATAACGCTCTGATAATGGGCTTACGTATCTGTCTGTACTCATATTTTCCTCCTGTATCTACTGTTCGAATTCTCCTCTGATATCCTCCATCGGCGGATCCAGCGGATAGTTTCCGGTAAAACATCCGGTGCAGATCGGCAGGTCTCCTGCCATTTGACGCAGGCGACTGCAGTCCAGATATCCAAGACTGTCTGCTCCTATCACCTGTCTGATCTCCTCCACGGTACGGTTGTATGCAATCAGCTGCTCTCTTGCAGGCACATCGGTACCGAAGTAGCACGGCCATAAAAATGGCGGTGAACTGACACGCATATGCACTTCTTTGGCTCCTGCCTCACGCAGCATATGCACAATGCGGTCACTGGTTGTTCCACGGACGATCGAATCATCGATCATAATCACTCGTTTGCCTTCTACTGCTTCACGCAGTACATTCAGTTTCACACGGACGCTGGACTCACGGCTGCTCTGTTTCGGTTTGATAAAGGTACGGCCGACATAGCCGTTTTTCACAAAAGCAGTACCGTATGGAATGCCGGACTGAAGGGAATATCCAAGTGCTGCTGCATTTCCGGATTCCGGGACACCGACTACGATATCTGCATCCACCGGTGAATCCATCGCCAGATATCTTCCTGCCATCAGTCTGGAATGATAGACACTCACACCGTCGATCACGCTGTCCGGTCTTGCAAAGTAAATGTACTCAAAAACGCAGTGTGCCGTCTGCTGCTTTTGGCACAGACGTGTGTCAGATTTGATGCCTTCCTGTGTGATCGTAACGATCTCACCCGGCAGTACATCCCTTACAAACTCGGCACCAATCGTATCCAGTGCACAGGTTTCACTCGCCAGTACATAGGCATTTCCCCTTTTGCCGATGCACAGCGGGCGGAACCCCTGCGGATCTCTTGCTCCCATCAGTTTTCTCGGAGACATGATCACAAGAGAATAGGCTCCTTTGATTTTCTGCATGGCACGGGCAACTGCCTCTTCTGCCGTCTTGCTTCTGACACGTTCTCTCGCAATATGATATGCGATCACCTCGGAGTCAATGGTCGTCTGAAAAATCGCTCCGCCATATGCCAGCTCTTCCCGCAGCTGTGGGGCATTGATCAGGTTTCCATTGTGTGCAAGTGCAAGCGTGCCTTTGATATAATTCAGTACCAGAGGCTGTGCATTCTCTCTTGTGCTGGCTCCTGCCGTAGAATAACGCACATGACCGACACCGATGTTTCCATGAAGATTCTCCAGTTTTTCTGCATCAAACACTTCGTTTACAAGTCCCATTCCCTTGCAGGAATCCACTTTTCCTTTTGGTCCTTCCGTATCACTGACGGCGATACCACAGCTCTCCTGTCCTCGGTGCTGTAAAGCAAACAGACCATAATATATGGTCTGTGCAATATCGTTCCCGTCAAAATCATAGATGCCGAATACACCACATTCCTCGCCTGGTTTATCATCCATTTCTCTCTGAATATGCAAATTCTCGTTCATCTGATTTCCTTTCCGTGGTTTCCATCAAAACTTTTCGTATCTGTTCAGTACCTTCACAGTTACGACTTTCTTCTGTTATTCCGCAATTTATTATAGTCTATCATTTTCTATAAAGCAAGTTTTTTGTCACTGCTCGTAGCGTATCATTTCTCTTTTCAGACGTTTCATGATCTTTTTCTCCAGTCTTGAAATATAAGACTGCGAAATGCCGAGGATATCTGCCACTTCTTTCTGCGTCTTTTCTTTACCGTCGCAGCTGTTCAGACCATATCGAAGATTGACGATCGTCTGCTCCCTGTCAGAAAGTTTTGCGATTGCCCGAAACAGCAGTTTGTATTCTACTTCCGTCTCCATATCGCGGTAGATCACATCCTCATCGGTTCCCAAAATATCCGACAGCAGCAATTCATTTCCGTCCCAGTCCACATTCAGCGGCTCATCGATCGAGACTTCCATTCTGGTCTTGCTGTTTCTGCGAAGATACATCAGGATCTCATTTTCTATGCATCTTGAGGCGTACGTCGCCAGTTTGATATTTTTTCCGGTGTTAAAGGTATTGATCGCCTTGATCAGTCCGATCGTTCCTATGGATATCAGATCTTCCACTCCAACGCCCGTATTATCAAATTTTTTCGCTATGTAAACCACCAGTCTCAAATTGTGCTCGATCAGCCGTTTTCTGGCCTCTTCCTGATGTTCTCCGCCTTCCAGGTTTTCCAGCATTTTTGCCTCTTCCTGTGCCTCAAGTGGTGCTGGCAGCACATCACTGCCTCCGATATAATGCACTTCGTTTGTTCTGCGGAACCATATATTCTGCCATCCTTTTGTCATTCGAAACTGAAATTTCTGTGGGGTCGCCATTTTAAACATAATCCTTCTCCTCCTGATTTTTCCGGTTATCTGGATGCAGTATCATCTGATAACTGCCATCACTGCTCACACGTTCCCCCGTAAGGGCTATCACCGGATGTTCATAAATCTCTGTTTTTCTTCCTTTGCTGACAATCATTCTGTCAAAAACTATCCCTCTGAGCATTTCCCCTGAACCGCTTACGGTACGGTATGGAATCAAAAACACATTTTCTTTTCCATCCAGCAGCTCTTTTGCCGCTTCGTACTCTATGATATTTACCGGACGTTTTTTATAAGGTTCTCGAAGGCGGTTTCCCGTATCGTAAAGTGCCTTCACTTTTCTATTTTTCCCACACTGCCAGAGACTGACCTCGCAGATCCGCTGTCTGTTTTGGTCGGTTTCCGTATACAGATACAAAAGCATCCACAGGATCAGAAATACCGCCATTTTCACAAAAATTCCCGGAATATATCGGAACGTTTCTGCCACATACAGTGCACCGCCAAAGCAAAAGCTTGAAATTCCAAGCAACAATGCACCATAGAGCACTTCTTTTGCCGTTCTTTTTCCAAGTCCTCCCCTTACCAGAAGCAAAACGGAAACGATCCAGAAAAAGGTCGCTGTAAAACTCCCCCGAAAGGGAAGCAGCAATTCGATACAGGACCACATGCTTTCCAGCACGGCTGTGCCTGCAATACGTTTTGCCTTCCATTTTTCCCGCATCACCGTTTTTACCAGGATAAGCAGAGCCACATCCGTTAAAAAACTTTCTAAAAAATAAAAATCCAGATAAACTTCATAGTACACAAAACACCCCCTGCCTCCTACATGGAGTGCCGCTTAAGCACTTACCATTATAGGTGACAAGGGGTGCATATTTTGTCAAAACTGCGATCTTGTGTTCTGTTTTTTCGTTGACATCAGACGACGGCCAAAAGTTCCAAAATCTTCCTTAATTCTTCCGCATCGATCTGTCCCGGTGCGGACTGTGCTCCTGCCGTCCCAAATGTCACAGCAGAGCCGAATACTTCTCCCGACAGCCTTGATACCACACCGTTCCTTCCCATGGCCATCGTGATGACCGGTGTCTGGGCATGGAGCTCTTTCATACTTAATGTTGCATCGAGCAGTACCAGAACATCTCTCTCTCTCTGTGGCATCACCGCCATCTTCGGGATATCGGCTTCTAATTCCTGCATCTTGCAAAGTGTCATGATGATCTGCTCCTTTTTCGGTGTCTGTGAAAAATCATGGCTGGATGCTATGGTCTTGATCCCAAACTCATGTGCAAGCGAGATCAGCATAAATGCTATGTCATCGCCGTGGGAGATTTCCACGTCCACCAGATCTGCCTTTTCATCCCGGATCGCATCCGATACAACCTTGAGATACTGGTCTGCCGAAAGATCAGCCTCTCCGCCTTCTCTTCTTGTACGGATCGTAAACAGCAACGGTACTTCTCCCAGAATCTCTCTCAGCTCATCAAATGCCTGTCTGCGTACTTCTTCGTTCTCGATATCCGCAAAATAATCCGCTCTCCATTCAATCAGATCCGGATGTTTTTTCATTGCATGACCGGCAGCTTCTTTTAATGTTTCTGTCGTGCTGCCCATGACCGGAATGCAGATTTTCGGTCTTCCCTCTCCGATCACGAGATTTCTGACCTGTACTGTTTTGTCCATATTGCTGTGCCTCCCATACATTCCTGCTTTTTCCTGTAATTATACTATACTTCCGCCGCAAAGTCCAGCACTTGACAGATGCACGCCCGGTCATTATCATAAAACTGACGGGATGCCGGCATCTGACGTTTTGTTATTTTGCAGCAGAAACATTCGCGGGCATCACGATATCGCAAAAATACAAAAACTTACGAGGTGATCTTATGAACGATACATTTCCTGTGATTGACGGGCACACAAAGCTGACAGGGCTTCTCGGAAGCCCGGTTTCCCACAGTATCTCTCCTCTGATGCACAATGAAGCTTTTCGCCTGCTGGATCTTAATTATGTCTATCTTTGTTTCGATGTGCCGGAAGCAAACCTTGCAGATACGGTAAAGGGGCTGCGATGTATGAACATCGCCGGTTTTAACTGCACCATGCCGGATAAGACAAAAATCTGTGAGCTGATCGATGATCTTTCGGATGCCGCCCGCATGATTGGTGCTGTCAACACGGTTGTCAATGAAAACGGCAGACTGGTCGGTCACAACACCGACGGCATCGGCTATATGCAGGCAGTCAAAGAGGCCGGACACGACATCATCGGCAAAGAAATGACACTTCTGGGTGCCGGCGGTGCAGCAACTGCCATCGCCGTACAGGCTGCATTAGACGGTGTATCCACACTGCATATTTTTAACCGCAAAGGCCGTTCCTGGGAACGTGCCCTAAAACTTGCCGACACGATCAATGCTAACACTTCCTGTAAAGCTGCAGTATCGGATCTTGCTGATGAAGCATCCCTGCGGCAGGCACTTGAAGCCAGTACGATCCTGACCAACGCCACTTCCCTTGGCATGGCTCCGCACGCAGATACCTGTCCGATCCCGGATGCTTCCATGCTTCGTCCGAAACTGATCGTGTCGGATATCATTTACAATCCGAAGCAGACACGCCTGCTTCAGATGGCTTCCGCAAATGGCTGTGCCACCTTTAACGGGCTTTACATGCTGCTTTTCCAGGGTGCCGAAGCCTTCCGCCTCTGGACCGGAAAAGAAATGCCGATCGAGCCGATCAGAGAACATTATTTCAAGGGCTGATCTGTAAATCACGTTTTATCTTTTATTTATCACTTAATCGAGTAGGAGGCGGTGACTAACCGCCGTCCTCTCACACCACCGTGCGTACCGTTCGGTACACGGCGGTTTCAATAGTTGACGTGCACAGACTGATAGGCTGTGGCTAAATCATAGAAGCCACCGTTTATCAGTCTCTCTTTTGTCATGGCTTTCTTAACTGTTGTCAGATTCGCACAATACCAGTGTCCTCTTCGGCAGTTTGCCGCCATATTCGCATAGTATTCGTGTACTCCCATCTTTATCAGATTTCTTTTCTTTGTTTTTGGAAGTTTCCACTGTTTCCATATACACATGCGTATTCTGTGGTAGAGCCATCCGTTGATCTCTTCGATGTTGTTCTTCATGCTTGCTATTCCGTAATAGTTCAGCCATCCTCTTGCATATATCTTGATTTTCTCAAGGCTTGGCTTGATTGACTGACATCGTTTACGGGAAGACAACTCTTTCAGTCTCGACTTAAACTTTCTCCATGACTTTGGATGAACGCGAACATAAATACCCGTTCCATTCCTTCCCAATGCAAAGCCTAGATACTTAAAATTTCGGATTGCAAACACACTGACAGTACGGCTTTTCTTTCTGTTGACTGTAAGTTTCAGTTTCTCTTCAAGGTATTTCGTACTGCTTTCCAGAAGTCTCTCCGATGCCCGTTTGCTCTTCGCAAGGAGCACGATGTCATCTGCATATCTGACGCATGGGACTCCTCTCTTCAAAAACTCCTGGTCAAACTCATTGAGATAGATATTCGCCAGTAGTGGGGATAGATTTCCTCCTTGTGGCGAACCTTCCTCTGTTTCCATGACTACTCCGTTCTCCATTACCCCGCTTTTCAGATATCGCTTAATCAACTGCACCACCCGTTCGTCCTTTACATTCTTACGGAGTAAGTTAAGGAGAATTTCATGGTTCAGTGTGTCGAAGTATTTTGATAAATCTAAGGATACTGCATATGTGTATCCTTGTTCTGCATACTCTTTCACTTTTTGTATTGCGTCCTTCGCACTTCTGCCCGGACGATAGCCAAAGCTACCATCTGCAAACAGCGGTTCATAGATTGGCACTAACTCTTGCGTGATTGCCTGTTGGATTGTACGGTCTATCACCGTTGGTATACCAAGCTTTCGCACACCACCATCTGGTTTGGGAATCTCAACTCGTCTTACTGGAGACGGAGTATACTTTCCACGATAAATGCGGTCGGTTATCTCTTGTTGATGTTCCTTTAGATATGGAAGAGCCTCCTCAATGGTCATGCCATCAATTCCTGGCGCTCCCTTGTTTGCCTTAACTCTCTTATACGCTCTGTTAAAGTTGTCTTTATACAGTATCGCTTCCAAAAGTCTCGGCTGTGCACTGTCTCTTTCTTTCCATATCCGATTGAATGACCTAGACGCTTTCACATACCCTTCATGTTCCGCATTATCTCTTTGCGAACAGCCATTGTTTTCAATGTTTTCTGCCATAGACGGTCATTCCTCCTTTCTCGGTCATACTCAAGACTCCTACTGATTCGGTCCTTCACCTCTCGGCTACTATGACCTCTGCTGACTTCTGTGCGTTCAGCATTGCTTTATGCAATGGTTACCTCTTTCAAGGCATACCGCACAGACCTCCCTAGGTACCACACGTTTCTTCCTCTCCATCCATCTGCCTCATTTATCATGCATGATTCCGTGTAGTTATTGGACTTCGACTTGGTAAGCAGCCTTATCCTCATGCATAACCTTATATGAGATTTCTGTTCGTCAGACCAGAGATTTGCCCATGAGTTAGTATGTTCCTCACATCCAGCTTCCTTCAGATTCCATCTCACGATGGACACCCTTGCCTTCGGCTATATCCTTCCCACTACCGGGCGGATTCGGGACTTTAACCCGTTAGAAACGTGTGCCGCTAGGCGCACCTCACAAAAAGACCGTTTCCAAATGGAATCCATTTCGAAACGGTCTTTTAAGCTTTCGCATATAAAATCTTATTGATCGATTTAAAAAAATTATCTTCTTCTCAGGAAATCCGGAATCTGAATGTCTCTTTCCTGTACATTACTGGAAGGTGTGCGCAGTTTTCCGTTTGACGGAGCTGTGCCCGCCTGTCTGCCGGCCTGCGTAGCACTTCCGATCGTTCTCTGGAAAAGACTGGACTGTGGCTGCTCATTGCGGCTGTCCTGCGATACTTTTCTGCTGTTTACTGTCGGCTGTGTTGCGGTAGAAGAATCCAGACCGGTAGCAATCACGGTGATGCTTGCTTCGTCTGTGTAAGTATCATCATACATAGCACCAAAGATAATGTTTGCATCATCACCGGCAAGCTCCTGTACATAGCTTGCTGCATCGTTTGCATCCATAAGAGAAATATCTCCTGAAATATTGATGATAACGTGGGATGCACCTTCGATCGTAGTCTCCAGAAGCGGGCTGGCCACTGCCTGTTTAACTGCTTCGAGTGCTTTGTCGTCTCCTTTTGCATGTCCGATACCGATATGTGCGATACCCTTGTCTGTCATAACCGTCTGTACATCGGCAAAATCCAGATTAATCAGTGCCGGAAGGTTAATCAGGTCGGTAATACCCTGTACTGCCTGCTGCAGAACTTCGTCTGCTTTCTTGAGAGCTTCCGGCATCGTGGTACGGCGGTCTACGATTTCAAGCAGCTTGTCATTTGGAATTACGATCAGTGTATCTACATTTTTCTTGAGGTTTTCAATACCTGCAAGTGCGTTATTCATGCGGGTTCTTGCTTCAAAACGGAAAGGTTTTGTCACAACGCCGACAGTCAGGATGCCCATCTCTTTTGCAATACCTGCAACTACCGGGGAAGCACCTGTTCCGGTACCGCCGCCCATACCACAGGTAACGAATACCATGTCTGCACCCTGCATAGCCTGTCTGAGCTCTTCGGAGCTTTCTTCGGCTGCCTGACGGCCAACCTCCGGCTGTGCACCTGCACCAAGTCCTTTTGTTACTTTTTCACCGATCTGAATTGTGTTCGGTGCTTTGCAAAGCTGCAGTGCCTGCTTATCGGTATTGACACCAATAAATTCTACACCTGCGATCGCTTCATCAACCATTCTATTCACAGCGTTATTGCCTGCACCGCCCACACCGATTACGATGATCTTAGCCGCAGACTCAGCTTCGTTTGTCATAATTTCTAACAAGGGTATTTCCTCCTTCGCATATGCATCTCTATTCTTCTATAATATAGTTATTTGCCCAAATAATCAAGACAATTTTAAAATTTCTTATTAAAAAGCTAGTTTCGCCCATCGAACCACGGCCGAAACTGTGCAATATTCCCATCATCCGTGTCACTAATTGATGTAAGAACCTGTATATGGATCAATATAGCCGTATCCATCGGTAATAATATTGCCATTTTCATCGGTATAATTATACTCATCACACTGCGTCGTCGTGACTCCGGCAGCATCGGTATAGGTCTTGTTTCCATTGGCATCGGTCGAAAAAGTACCGTCTGTTTTTGAGTACATTCTGCCTCCGCCTTCCTGTGTTTCCTGCGTGGAAGTTTCAGACTCGCTGCTTCCGTCAGTCGAGGCCAGATCTTCCGTACCGCCGCTCTCGTTTTTAAAGGTCACCTGTCCGCTGTTTTCACTGTAGGATTCCATGTACAGTGTTCCATGTCTGCCGTCAAGCTGTGCGTATATGGAGTTGAGTGCCGACATCTTGTCCTCCAGATCCGTATCATCTCCAAGGTTGACCTTGATATCCTCGAACACCAGTGTGATCGTATCTCTTGTATTAAAACGGATCTCATTTGGTACCAGACCGTCTTTGTTCAGTGTCTTGGTCAGAGTTACGATCGTATTGTACATTCCTTCATCCTTCACCGGAAGTTTTTCATATAGTTCTGCTTTTTCAACATCCAGCCCGGTGATCAGTGGAACATCTTCGCTTGGCTGATCCGAGATCTCCACGATCATGCCGTCTTTATCGAAATAAATATAGCTTCCCTGATTCAGGAGATATCCGATCTGCTGTTTTTCTTTTACGGTCACCTGCACTTCAAATGGTGTTCTCAGCTTTGCCTCTGCTCCGTTCAGGAACAGAATGGACTCCTTTACTTTTGCCTGATCGCTGAATTTCCAGAGCAGATAAAGCGAATTCTTGCAGAGACCATCCTGCATGATGGCCTCCTGTATCTCCTCCGCTTTATATTGCTTATTTCCTGAAATTACCAGTTTCCGCACCCGAAACAGCCCAAAAATCACCACCAGACCAAGCACCAGCACGGCCAGCAGAATCAAGATCACTTTTCTTCTTTGCTTTCTTCTGTTCTTCTTTTTGTTCTTCACAGTTTCACCTTTCTGCTTTTTTCTTCGAAATAACCGCTCCAAGCTTTCTTAAATCTCCTGCCAGATCTTCATATCCGCGTTCGATAAAAGCACTTCCGTATACGCGGGTGATCCCCTGTGCCATCAGAGCAGCGATCACAAGTGCCGCACCGCCTCGCAGCTCCTGGGCTTTCACCATCTGTCCGGACAGATGTGCCTTTCCTTCGATCACGGCTTCCCTGCCGTCTGTGGTCACATCCGCCCCCATCCGGTTCAGCCACGGTGCA